>CAWUUC010000059.1:0-2666 GCA_963924905.1 uncultured Paracoccaceae bacterium | reverse complement strand
CCTTGGCCGTCAAAGGCCAAACCATAGGGGTTGCGATGACCATAACTCCAGACCTCTGGTGCTTGCGGAAATGGATTGCCCTGTGCGGGCCGACCGTCAAGGGTCAGGCGCAGTATTTTGCCACGACTGTCGGTTAAATCCTGCGCCGGATCACCCAATTGCCTGTCCCCAGTAGTCAAAAACAGATGATCATCGTCGGAAAATGTAATAATTGCGCCCGGATGACCATTGCCCCCATCAGGTTCGGCGCGCCAAAGGGTTTCAAAATCGTTCAGCTGCAGACCATCTAACCATCCACGACCTAAATGCAGATTGCCGCCTTGCGGCCCTGCAACCCATGTCAAATAGATCAGGCCAGTGGTGTCGAAATCAGGGGCAAGCGCCACATCATGTAAGCCGACTTGACCAGATGCATCCACCTTTGGCAGGCCCGACACCGTCGCCACATCGCCATTTGGCGCAACATAACGCAAGCTTCCTTGTTTTTCCGTCACCAAAAACCCACCCTTGGGCAGGGCCACCACCGACCAAGGTGCATCAAACGTCGCAATCGTTTGCGATGAAAGATTACTTTGCGACAAGGCCGCACCCGCACCCAAAAGCCACGCGGAAAAAATTGTAATGGCTGTCAAACGCATAATATCCTCCGATCCAATCCTAAGAAAATAGGGCAGGATTTGTCCAAAACTACCCCCCCCCTCATCCCAAATGCTTGCCAAATCTTTCCAAGGGATAAATTAGCTTTTGTCACCCATTGGCCAAGGGGCTGATTTTAACCGCGCTGTTCCATGGGTAGACGCTTGGTCTTGTGACTGGCGCGGCTTCGGGGGGTGGTCTTGCTCGGGGCCGAGCCCTGATCGTCAAAGCATGAAGCGTGATCGTGGCCTGCAACGATTTGGCCAAGGCGGCGCCAAAAAGTGCCAAGTCCTGCCCAAATGGGTCTAGGCGGTCCCCAAGGATAAAAAGTCGGGCATCGTGGTAGCAGCCATGTTAGCTGGCCGAGACACCGCTGTTTCTCAATCCGCCAAGTCTGTTTCAAAAGATTTTCCCTTAGGTCAAAAGAACATTGCCAAAGGATATGTCTTGCAATCCTTGCCAGGTCAGCGTGTCGCTTACCCAATGGCCGCGCTAGAGTTTCAACAATCTACTAAGCATTTGGGGTTGGTGTGACTCTCAGGTTCGGTCTTAAGGCCTTTAGCCAAAGCCTGTCGCCAAAGGCCATGTATGCAGCGTGTTCCAGAGTGCTTCGGAATCTAACGGCGGGTTTGGTGGGTCTGAGGGCCGAGCATCAAAACTCGATCGTTGCTTGCACAGCCTTTTGCCAGCGGGCGTATTTAGAATCCCGTGTGGCTCGGTCCATATGTGGTTCAAATCGTTTTTCACAGGCCCAAGTTTTGGCAAACTGCGCCTGATTTGGATAAATCCCCGCCTGCATCCCCGCCAACCATGCCACCCCAAGGGCCGTGGTTTCGTGCATTTGAGGGCGATCCACGGGGGCTGCGATAATATCTGACAGAAATTGCATCGCCCAGTCATTCGCCGCCATGCCGCCGTCGACGCGCAAGACAGGTTCGATGCCATGGGATTGCCAATCGGCTGCCATCGCCTCGAGCAGATCACGGGTTTGATAACCGACGCTTTCCAGTGCCGCTTTGGCCAATTCTGCGGGCCCCGTTGCCCGCGTCAGACCAAAAGTTGCCCCCCGACATTGCGGGTTCCAATAGGGCGCGCCTAACCCAACAAATGCAGGAACCAAAACAACGTCTTGATGCGGGTCCGCCTGCTCAGCCAAACTGTGTGTTTGCGCAGCATTGGCAATCACACCCAATCCATCGCGAAGCCATTGGATGACCGCGCCTGCCACAAAAATAGACCCTTCCAACGCATAGGTGGGCTTGCCATCTAATTGATAGGCGATGGTTGTCAGCAATCTGTTTTTGGATGTCACAGGCGTATCGCCGGTATTCAGCAGCGCAAAACATCCTGTGCCATAGGTTGATTTTAACATACCAGGTGAAAAGCACGCCTGCCCAATCGTTGCCGCTTGTTGGTCGCCCGCCACCCCAAAGATCGGGATGGTGGCGCCGAAGTGATCCGCCAAAGTCTGGCCAAAATTGGCCGCGCAGTCCTTGACCTGTGGCAAGATGTTCATCGGAATATCCAAGATGTCGCAAATATCGCGGCTCCAACAGCCTTGGCGAATATCATATAACATCGTGCGCGCGGCATTTGTTGCATCGGTGACGTGCGCGGCCCCACCTGTCAGTTTCCAAATCAAAAAGCTGTCGACGGTGCCAAACAAAATATCGCGAGACCGCGCGTTTGGGACATGATCAAGCAGCCATTTCAGTTTTGTTCCCGAAAAATAAGGGTCCAACAACAACCCCGTTTGATCCGTGATCATTGGTTCATGCCCTGCTGCGCGCAAAGTGTCACAGAGCGCGGCGGTGCGGCGATCTTGCCAGACGATCGCATTATAAATCGGTTGGCCTGTTGTTTTATCCCAAAGGACGACGGTTTCGCGTTGGTTGGTTATGCCGATCCCCGCGATTTGATTTGGCGTTATTTTCGCGCGTTCCATCGCCAAACGGCAGGTGTTTAACGTGGTTTGCCATAAATCATTCGGATCATGTTCGACCCAGCCAGATTGCGGAAAATACTGCGAA
>CAWUUC010000058.1:0-2959 GCA_963924905.1 uncultured Paracoccaceae bacterium | reverse complement strand
GGGGACCGGCGCCCGGCAAGGTGCAATCGGATGGGCGCAGCGTCTTTGTTTTGGGGCGTCAGTTTGGCAATGTTTTTGTGGGCCTACAGCCAACCTTTGGCTATGAAGGCGACCCGATGCGTCTGCTCTTTGAACGCGGTTTTGCCCCAACCCATGCCTTTGTGCAGTTCTATCTATGGATGCGCAACACTTGGGGCGCGGACGTGTTTTTGCATTTCGGCATGCATGGCGCGCTGGAATTTATCCCCGGCAAACAAGCTGGTTTGGGCGCCCGCGATTGGCCAGATCGGCTGATCGGCGAGGTGCCCAATATCTATCTTTACGCGGCCAATAATCCCTCTGAGGCGTCCTTGGCCAAGCGGCGTTCTAACGCGATCACCATCACCCATTTGACACCACCTTTGGCACAAGCGGGCCTGTATAAGGGGCTTGTGGATTTAAAAGACAGCCTAATGCGCTGGCGTTCATTGGCCGATGATGCCTTTGAACGGGCGGATTTGGGCGCGTTGATTTTGGAACAGGCCAGTGCCTTGGATATGGATGGACGCGACCCATCTGTGTTGTGGTTAAAACTGCTTGAGGCCGAAGATGCGCTGATCCCTGACGGGTTGCATATCGTAGGGCGCGTCATGTCTGACGCCGCGCGGGCAGAATATCTAGACTTGTTGCCGCCCATGGATGCTGGCGAGCGCGCGAAAATCGACCTGCAATTGCAACAAGATACAGAGGTTCCAGCTATTTTGCGGGCATTATCTGCGCGGTTTATCGCGCCAGTGCCGGGCGGTGATTTGATCCGCAGCCCGCAGATTTTGCCAACTGGGCGCAATATCCATGCCTTTGACCCATTCCGTATGCCCACCGAATTTGCACTGCGCGATGGCGCGGCGCAGGCGGATCGATTGCTGGCCACCCACCCCACCTTGCCGCGATCCATCGCACTGGTGCTGTGGGGGTCGGACAATATCAAATCTGACGGCGGCCCGATCGGGCAGGCCTTGGCCTTGATGGGGGCCAAGCCGCGTTTTGATGCCTATGGCCGTCTGTGCGGCGCGGATCTGATTTCTTTGGCCGAATTGGGCCGCCCGCGCATTGATGTTTTGATGACCCTTTCGGGCATTTTCCGCGATCTTTTGCCCTTGCAAACCCGTATGTTGGCCGAAGCCGCTTATAAATGCGCTACGGCAGATGAACCCCTTTCGCAAAACTTTGTCCGCGCCAATGCATTGGCTTATGCGGATCAAATGGGCGTTGATATGGACACCGCCTCTTTGCGGGTGTTTTCAAATGCCGAAGGGGCCTATGGATCAAACGTCAATCAATTGGTCGACAGTTCCGCCTTTGGCGAAGAGGATGAGTTGGCCGATGCCTATGAGGCGCGCAAATCCTTTGCCTATGGCCGCGATGGTAAGGCTGTTAAAAACGCGGCCTTACTGCAAAAGACGCTGAAAAACGTCGAACTGGCCTATCAAAACCTGGAATCGGTCGAATTGGGGGTCACCTCGGTCGATCACTATTTCGACACGCTGGGGGGCATTGCGCGGGCTGTCAAACGGCAACGCGGGTCTGATACACCCGTTTACATCAGCGATCAAACGCGCGGCGCAGGTAAAATTCGCACTTTGCGTGACCAAATTGCGCTGGAAAGCCGTTCGCGCCAATTGAACCCCAAATTCTATGAGGGTCTGCTGAAACACGGGGCAGAAGGCGTGCGCCAGATTGAAAGCTATGTCACCAACACGATGGGCTGGTCCGCCACCGCCGAGGCCGTTGATCCTTGGGTTTATCAACGTCTGTCAGAGACCTTTGTTCTGGACGAGGCGATGCGCAAACGTATGGCAGCTTTGAACCCCGTCGCATCCGCCCGCATGGCAAACCGTCTGATTGAGGCATCAGAGCGGTCCTATTGGACGCCCGACGCCGCCACCTTGGCCGCACTGCAAAACGCCGCCGAAGAATTAGAAGATCGACTAGAAGGGATTGCCGCAGAATGACAACCCTAACCCATATGGAGGCCAATCATGAGCCCACTTGACGCAATCCCCAATTTACGGGGCATGGACGGCGAAGGTTCGGTGCAAGTGCATCAGGACGCTGACACAAAAATCGAAGGTGCAAAGGTTTTTTCGGTCTATGGCAAGGGCGGGATTGGCAAATCCACCACATCCAGCAACCTGTCTGCCGCCTTTTCGATGATGGGCAAGCGGGTCTTGCAAATCGGGTGTGATCCCAAACATGACAGCACCTTTACGCTGACGGGCCGCTTGCAACCCACTGTGATCGACATTTTGAAAGAGGTTGATTTTCACGCCGAAGAATTGCGCCCTGAAGATTATGTTGCCACTGGCTTTAATGGTGTGAAATGCGTCGAGGCAGGCGGTCCCCCCGCTGGCACGGGATGTGGCGGCTATGTCGTCGGCCAAACCGTTAAACTGCTTAAACAGCATCACTTGTTGGAAGACACCGATGTGGTGATTTTCGATGTGTTGGGTGATGTGGTCTGCGGCGGATTTGCCGCGCCCTTGCAACACGCCGACCGCGCCTTGATCGTCACCGCCAATGATTTTGACAGCATCTATGCGATGAACCGGATCATTGCCGCCGTGCAGGCCAAATCGGGTAACTACAAGGTGCAGCTAGCGGGCTGTGTTGCCAATCGTTCGCGCGAAACCAATGAGGTGGACCGCTATTGCGAACGTGTTGGTTTTAACCGTTTGGCCCATATGCCAGACATCGACGCGATCCGCCGTTCACGTCTGAAAAAGAAGACCTTGTTTGAAATGGACGATGCCGAAGATGTGGTGATGGCACGCGCCGAATACATGAAACTGGCTGACACCCTGTGGCGTTCGGTGCAACAGCCCGGATCGACGCCAGCGCCCCTGCCTGATCGTGAAATCTTTGAGCTTTTGGGGTTTGATTGATGGCTGACTATTCCGCCACGCGCGACCGTGTCGAGCAG
>CAWUUC010000057.1:0-4441 GCA_963924905.1 uncultured Paracoccaceae bacterium | reverse complement strand
GGACGATCCAACATCGGCGCAGGTATATTTGTGCTGCGGTTGCTGACGGCCACTGTGCCGAATAAGATCATATCGGCCTCGGGTGTGCTGCCCGTATCGACCATTTCTTGGGTCACTTTGAAATCTTTGACCTGCGGCATTTCTTCGGAAAAAATCGTAAAGGCCAAAATGATCCAAAGTAAAAGTGGCACGTTCCTGAATACTTCGACATAGACCGTCATCAGGCGGCCCACCAACCAATTTTTGGACAGTCGTAAAACACCAGCGGTCACACCAATCAACGTTGCAAGAATACAGCCCACAAAGGCAACCAGCAGCGTGTTCAAGAGGCCAATAAACAAGGCTCGGCCATGCGTGCTGTCATTCGTATAGGGGATCAGCTGCTGGTCGATGTCATAGCCTGCGCGGCTAAACAGAAAGCTATAGCTGATATCTTTGCCCTTGGCCGCAAGGTTGGTTTGCACATTGCCAAGCAACCACCAAACAAAGGCTATAAATAGCCCCAAGACGATGACCTGAATGGTGATCGATCTATAGCGCGTATCATAAATAAGCATACTCAGCCGAAAGTCAGCTTTCGGCGCCTCTGTGGCAATCGCCATATGTCTTACCCCCTAGCTCTATTCGGTGCCAACCTGTGGTCGGTCTATTGGGCTAAAAAATCCCGTCGAATAAAGGAATTTTAGATAAAGAAAGGGCGCAGATTGACTGCGCCCTTTCGATGACAATTAGCGCAGTGGTGGCGCGTATTGCAGGCCGCCTTGGGTCCACAATGCGTTCAGGCCACGGGCCAGACCGATTGGGGTTGCGGTACCGATATTTGCTTCAAAGATTTCGCCATAGTTGCCGTTTGCGGCAATTACGCGACGTGCCCAGTCTTTGTCTAGGCCCATCATTTTACCCATGTCGTTGTCGCCCAGACCCAGCAAACGCTTGAGTTCTGGATCAGCGGCAGGATCGGCGTCAGCTTTGGCGGCAACTTCATCCAGATTTGCTTTGGTGATGCCTTTTTCTTCAGCGATCAACAATGCGAAATAGGTCCAACGAACGATATCGCCCCACTGGTTATCACCGTGGCGAACGACTGGGCCAAGTGGCTCTTTCGAGATGATTTCTGGCAAAATGATGTGGCTTGCTGGATCCGCCATTGCAGCGCGGGTTGCAGCAAGACCCGATGCATCGGTTGTGAACGCATCACAAGCGCCAGCTTCATATTGACGCTGTGCTTCGGAATCGTCGGCCACTGTCACAGGTGTATAGCTGATGTTGTTGGTCTTAAAGAAGTCAGCCAAGTTCAATTCGGTCGTTGTGCCGGTTTGGATACAAACGGTTGCACCGTCCAATTCTTTTGCCGAAGAAACGCCCAAATCTTTTTTGACCATAAAGCCCTGGCCATCATAATAGTTCACAGCAACGAAATCCAATTTCAGATCGTTGTCGCGCGAAAAGGTCCAGGTCGAGTTGCGGATCAGCAAATCAACTTCGCCCGATGCCAATGCGGTGAAACGTGTCTCACCAGTTGTTGGGACGAATTTCACTTTGGACGCATCGCCCAAAACAGCAGCAGCGACCGCTTTGCAAAGATCAGCATCGAAACCTTGGTAGACGCCGTTTGCATCAGGCGCACCAAAACCGGTCAGACCAGTGTTGGACCCGCAGATCAACTCGCCACGCGCTTTGACATCGTCAAGCGTGCCCGCGAATGCAGCACCAGCCAAAACCGTGGTGGCGGCAAGTGTGGCAAGAAACACAGATTTTTTCATGAATACCTCTTCCTGTTTTCGTCTAATTGAGACGAAGGGTTAATGCCCCGTGTATATCGCGGGTGCAAGGGTTGTGATCGCCTTTCAATAATCCAAAAGCGACCAGTATTGGACAGCTTTGGCCATAGGAGCAACATAGGTCAAGGAGATTCCAATACCAGTGGTCGGGGGCTGGTCGAAAAAAAACAATCCCAAACGCCTAAGAAATAAGCAGAAATCTATCGTTGTTGTGCCGAAAGATTGTTACGTGCTCATTTGAAAAAAAGCCCAAGCATCTTGCATTGCGCGCTGTTTTGACGCGTCAAGGGCGCTGGCCTCTTCGTCCTGGCCCCATTGTTCGATCTGCCACTGCTCGTCGATTCGGCTTAAGGCATACCCCTCATCTGCGTTGATTCGTCCCTTGGCCATCGCCAATGCCAAAATCAGCGATCCGCTAATGGCCACCAAATCGTGAAAAGCCGATAGGTGACAAGGGGACATTTCTGTCATCTGGGCGCGCAAGTTGGACAGGCTTGGGGCAGGTTGCGGGGCGAAAACAATGCCTGCCACAGTGTGCAATGGGGCCGCCAAATCGCGCGCGGACCAATCGAGCCAAATATCCCAAGCCGCCGCCTGACGATCAATCAATTCTTGCGGCGATACCGCGCGATAGCACAACAAATCCGTCTCACCATAGGTTGCCAAATGATCGGCCACCGCATCAAATTGGGGCGCCACTTTTTCAATGGCTGAATTGGCATAACGCGTCATTGGCATAAGGTCAGGGCGGATCAGGCCAAATTGTGCATCCCATTCCAGGGCCACCGCCTGTGCCATCTTGGCCGTCGGCAAAATCAAGAGCTTCTTCGACGGTGTTTTGACAGGCCGCGCATCAAGATGCACCGTAAACCCCTGCTCGACCTGCACCACGCTGGCCGATTTCCAAAACCGCTTTGCTGCCCAAGCAGACATCAGCGGTCCCCAAATGGATCGGCTGGCACATCATTTTCCCCCCAATCCAGCGTTTTCCATGTGCGTGCCATATGATCGGGCAAGGGGGCGGTAAAGGTCATCATTTCTTTGGTAATAGGATGCTGGAATTTCAACATTCTAGCGTGCAGATGCAGTTTGCGGCTGATGTCACCACCGATGCTGGCCCCCCAGCCATCGCCCATGTTTTCGACACCCGACCCGCCATATTTGCCGTCGCCTATGATCGGATGACCCATTTCCGCCATATGGGCGCGCAATTGGTGGGTGCGCCCGGTGATCGGTTCCAGCGCCATCCAAGACAGGCGCGTGCCCAAGAACCACAGCACAAAATAATCAGTCTGCGCGCGTTTAGCATCGGGAAAATCGCCCATTTTTGCGGGATGAACACAGACCATCTTTTCACCTTCACCACGCCCGCCCCCCGGCGCCTTCATCAACCCATATTTGACCGACCCTTTGCGCGGATGCGGCACGCCTGCGACGGCGGCCCAATAGATCTTGCGCGTCAAATGGTGACGCAAGGCCTCTGACAAAGCGCGCGCGACCCGATCGGTGCGCGCCAACATCAGCAGTCCAGAGGTGTCCTTGTCCAGACGATGCACCAGCTTCGGGCGATCCTTATAGCCAAACTTCAGCGCCTCGGTCAGACCATCTACATGGCGATCCCCTTGACCCGACCCCCCTTGACTGGGCAGACCCGGCGGTTTGTTCAAGATGATAATATGTTCATCTTTCCACAAGACCGCGTTCTGGATCATCTTTTCATCTGCGGCACTGACACCCCCCCGCTTTTGGACAGGTGCAGCCCCATCAGGCAGGGGCGGAACGCGCACAACTTGGCCGGGGGCGATATGATCGGATGCTTTGCATCGCCCTGAATCCACACGCACTTGGCCCGTGCGACACATCTTTTCGACCGCCCCTTGGGTCAATTGCGGAAAGCGCCGCTTGAACCAACGATCCAATCGCTGTTCACCTTCATCCGCCGAGACGGTCAAAATCATAACGCCGCTCATAACAAGGCCCCGCGTGCAATGGCCGCGCCAAGGGCAACGGCGACAAGTGAAAGAAACACCGATGCCCCGACATAGACAAATGCGGGCATAACTTGCCCGTTCTGCCACAGTCGCAGCGCATCCAGTGAGAATGCCGAAAATGTCGTGAATCCGCCCAAAACGCCCGTCATAACCAAAGGCGACCAGCTGGTGCGGGTGGACAAAACGACAAAAGCTGCCCCGATGGCAAAGCTGCCCAATGCGTTCACGACCAGAGTGCCAAGGGGCGTCCCCACGGATGTCACGGTCACATAGCGCAGCACCGAACCGATGGCACCACCAATTGCGATTTGGATCAAGGTCATAAACATAAGGGTTCCTTGGGGCGGGTGGGACAAAGAGTCAATATCAATCCCCCTGCCGCTTAGTGCGCAGCTTGGCGAAATAATCTATCCGCTTTTTTAACTCACGCTCAAACCCACGTTCGGGGGGCGTGTAATAGATGGGCCGTTTCATGCTATCTGGAAAATAATTCTGCCCAGAAAAACTGTCTTCTGCATTATGATCATATGCATAGCCCGCCCCATAACCGATCTCTTTCATCAGTTTGGTGGGCGCGTTGCGGATATGTAAAGGCGGTGGTTGGCTGCCCGTGTCGCGCGCAGCCGAGCGCGCGGCTTTATAAGCCGTATAAACAGCGTTCGATTTTGG
>CAWUUC010000056.1:0-4700 GCA_963924905.1 uncultured Paracoccaceae bacterium | reverse complement strand
GCGCCTCAAGCACCGCTTTTGGGCGGGGCAGCGTCGTGAGAGGTGCCGCCTTCGGAACCACGGTCAACAAGGTGGACAGGCGCCTGTAGGCGTCCATCGCGCGCGTAACCGTGGCCCATTGACCCACCGCCTGTTCAACTGGCTGAAGCGCGCGCCCCATCAGAATGGACGCCGCAATCATCGCCCCCGCCGACATATGCCCTTCCAAGACCATCAACGCGCCAAGCCCCAAAATTGCCGATTGCAAAAACATCCGAAAGGTTTTTGTGATGGCAGAAAATTTACCGCCCAAATCTCCCACGGAAACAGCCCCCTCTAGGGCCGCTGATCGTGCCACCTGCCAGCGATCAAAGGCAGCCTTTGTCATACCCAAAGCTTGGACAGATTCCGCCTCAAGTTTAATCAGGTCGGACATACGATCCGCACGCGCACCACGGGATGTGACCTGACCCAAAGACGCCGATGTCATCCGCTGATTAAGGATGGCGACAATTACCAACAACACACCACCCACTGTCGCCAAAACGCCCAACCAAAAATTGAAAACGAAAACCGCAAAAATGAACAAGGGCGTCCACGGCATATCAAAAAGTGCCAATAACACGGGCGAGGCCCACAGCCGTTGGATCGCTTCTAGATCGCGCTGCGCGCTTTGTGCATCGCCATCTTGGGGGGCAAGGGTCAGACGCTGCATCGCGGCCGAAAAGACCCGACGATCCAATTGATCCTGGATACGTGCACCGATCCGCGCCAGAATGCGACCGCGGGCATAATCCAAAAATCCCAT
Organism: uncultured Paracoccaceae bacterium; assembly: GCA_963924905.1. GTDB lineage: Bacteria > Pseudomonadota > Alphaproteobacteria > Rhodobacterales > Rhodobacteraceae > Cypionkella. The sequence goes on along the minus strand of CAWUUC010000056.1, from coordinate 3,913 downwards.
CGCCAGAAAAAGCGCAACGATCAACACCGTCAGCGCAGCCAATGTTGATTCCGACTGACTGCCCAAAACACGATCATAGACTTGCAGCATATAAAGGGGGCCCGTAAACAACAGCAAATTTGCGAAAACCGAAAAAATTCCCACTGCCCACAACAAGGCACCCTGCCCTGCATGGGCCGCGCGCAATTCTGATCTGCCTGCCTCGTCTTGGTGTCGTACCATAACTTTGTCCAATACCCGTTTCGATCAAATACATTTTGAATAAGCAAAAAATCACTGGTTCTATGTCTAAATCAACCTGCGCCCGTTGTAATCAGTGTTCGTGCAACATAAAGAATTATTGATGGCAATTTTGTGCCAAGCTAGAAGATCTGTGCTGATCTGGCATATCGCAGGATAATGAACGTATGAACGTTACGAAATCATCACTTTTCAAACCTGCCCATCAATTTTTGTTGGCCTTCAGCGCGATTGTCTTAATGGGCTGCACAGCCCCGATGCCATCAGAGCAGATGAATGACCCTGACGAGGCGGCCAACCGCAACGTCCATCAATTCAATATCTTCTTTGACAGGACAATATTGCGTCCCGTCGCGACTTCGGTCGTCAAACCGGGCGGCGGACCAATTTCGCAAGGGGTGACTAATTTTGCACGCAATTTGTCAGGCCCAAGCGATGTCTTGAACAATGTGCTGCAATTGCGGCTTGGCAAAGCTGTTGAAAACACACTCAGATTCGCGATCAACACGACCATCGGTTTGGGCGGTATTTTCGACCCCGCGACAGCCGCTGGGGTTATTGGATCGGATACAGATTTCGGGGAAACACTGCACGTTTGGGGTGTGGGTGAAGGCATTTACCTAGAGGTGCCTGCCGTTGGACCAACAACAATGCGCGATATCACGGGTGATGTTGTCGATCTGTTTATCAATCCGCTGAACTTCATTTTGCCTCAACCCGAATCCTATATCGGGACGGCGGCAAGCACGGCATCAAAAGTAATTGATCGCGGTCGCTATGTCGAAACCGTAGATTCCATCCTATATGACAGTGCAGACAGCTATGCACAGGCGCGTCTAATCTATTTACAAAACCGTCGCTTTTCGCTTGGCCAAACCACTGATGATAGCAATTTCGAGGACCCTTATGCAGAGTAAATCATCGATGATGTCACGTCGCCGCTTTGCGGCTGGATTCGCGTTGGGATCTGTGGCGCTTGCGCTGCCTATGCCAGTGGCTGCCTTTACCGTCGATCAGGCGCGCGGTTTGATTGATAAGGTGGTTGCGGATATCAACAGTATTATCGCAAGCGGCAAGCCAGAGGCGGCGATGCTGAAAGATTTTGAACGCATTTTCGCGCGCTATGCAGATGTGCCAACAATTTCGCGATCAACATTAGGGGTTGCTGCAAAATCTGCAAGTTCCGCGCAATTATCAGCTTTCTCGGGGGCATTTCAAACCTATATCAGCACCAAATATGGTCGCCGCTTTCGCGAATTCATCGGCGGTCAGATTGAGGTTGTCGATGCCAAACCTGTCAAAAGCTATTATGAGGTGATCACAGTCGCCAAACTGCAAGGCGAGCAACCCTTTGATCTGCGGTGGCATGTGTCTGATAAATCGGGAAAGAATCTGTTTTTCAATATTATCATCGAGGGTATCAATCTTTTGGCCTCCGAGCGCAGCGAGATTGGCGCCATGCTGGACAAGCGTAGCGGCGACATTGATGCACTTATTGCGGATATGAAGACGCTTTAGTCCAAGTTACTGAGCGAAAAGCCTTGTAACTTTTGCTGTATTTCCTAAATTGAGCCAAAATTAAGGAAATCGTGCAACATGTCATTGGCCCTAATTGCTGTTTTGCCTTTTTTGGGTGCAATTCTTGTTGGACTTTCGGCGCGCTTTGGCCGAAATCAAATGGCCATCACGGCGGGTGCAACCACATTTGCGGCACTGATCGGGATTTTGGGTCATGTGCCGGCAGTCTTGCGCGGCGAGGTGATTTTTACCCAGATTGACTGGTTGCCCGCCTATGGGCTGAATGCCAATTTCATGCTGGACGGCCTTGGCCTTTTGTTTGCGCTGTTGATCCTTGGCATTGGTCTTTTGATCATAATTTACGCGCGGTTTTATCTGTCTAAATCTGATCCGATGGGCAATTTTTATGCCTATCTTTTGCTGTTCCAGGGCGCGATGCTGGGCATTTCGTTGTCCGATAACATCCTGCTTTTGTTAGTTTTCTGGGAACTAACTTCGCTGTCATCCTTTCTTTTGATCGGCTATTGGAAACATCTGCCAGAGGCCCGTCAAGGCGCGCGGATGGCCCTAGCGATCACGGGTGCGGGTGGCCTTGCGATGTTTGCGGGCTTGTTGATTTTGGGCAATATCGCGGGCAGTTATGACATCTCTCAGATGTTGGCGCAAAAGGATGTGATCCAAGCAAGCCCGCTGTATTTTCCCGCCTTGATCTTGGTTTTGTTGGGCGCCTTTACGAAATCGGCACAGATGCCGTTTCATTTTTGGTTGCCCCATGCGATGGCCGCGCCAACACCCGTTTCAGCCTATTTGCATTCGGCAACAATGGTAAAGGCGGGGCTGTTTTTAATGGCCCGACTTTGGCCTATTTTAGCAGGAACGGATGCATGGTTTTACCTTGTTGCGACGACAGGTATTGTGACCATGGTTTTCGCCGCAAAAGTTGCCCTCTTCAAAGATGATCTTAAGGCGATTTTGGCCTATTCGACGATCAGCCATTTGGGTTTGATCACCTTTTTGTTGGGACTTGGCACCAAGGCGGCGGCCACGGCAGCCGTGTTTCATATCATCTGCCACGCCAGCTTTAAGGCGGCGCTGTTTATGGTTGCTGGGATTGTCGATCACGAAACCCACACCCGCGATATTCGCAAACTGGGTGGTTTGCGTAAATTGATGCCGATCACTTTTGTCTTGGCGGCCATTGCCAGCCTATCGATGGCAGGTCTGCCGCCCTTTAACGGCTTTTTGTCCAAAGAAATGGCGCTTGAGGAAGCGGCACATACGATTTGGCTGGGCAATACATGGGTGATCCCGCTTTTGGCGACGTTTGGTGCGGTGTTTTCGGTCGGTTATAGCTTGCGGTTTCTGGTACATGGCTTTTTTGGCGCACCAAAGGCAGAGTTGTCGGCCAAGCCGCATGATCCGCCCGTGGGGTTGTGGATATCGCCTGCGTTTTTGGCTGGTCTTGTGGTCTTGATCGGTTTTGCGCCGATGACTTTTGCGGGTTGGCTCGTCGATGCCGCCACAGGAGCGGTTATTGGACAAGAGGTCACGGCCAAGATCGTGCATTGGCATGGGCTGGGCAGCCCTGCCTTGTGGATTTCTCTTTTTGCTTTTGTCGGGGGCGGATTGGCCTTGGATCAATACACGCGTCTGCGCGGCCTGTGGGACAGATTTTCGCGCGGCGACGGCAAACGCAGTTTTGATGCGATCTTGGCTGCAGTGACGGCGTTGGCGCGCGCCAGTGTTGCGCGGTTTCACGATGGCGCCTTGAGCCGCTATATTATGATTGCTGTGGTGACCATTGTCGCCATTTCCGTCTATGCATTTCGGGGCGGCGATTATACCTCGGGCTTGCGTGCGACGGCCCCGATGAATGCCACGGCAATTGCGCTTACTTTGATTATGCTGATTGCCTTGACAGCAACTGTTAGATTCCATCATCAGCGGGTTTTGGCCCTTTTATTTGTGGGCTTGATCGGCCTGATGATTTCCATAGGTTTTGCCTATTTGGCGGCGCCCGATTTGGCCCTAACCCAAATGACGGTAGAAGTGGTGACAGTTATCTTGATGTTGCAAGCCCTGACCTTTTTGCCAAAAATCTCCCCCCTTGAAAGCAGCCTGCCTCGGCGCTGGCGCGATGGGGTGATTGCGGTCA
>CAWUUC010000055.1:0-3101 GCA_963924905.1 uncultured Paracoccaceae bacterium | reverse complement strand
GCCAAATCCAATCGCAGATTTTGGACCAAGCCGTGTCCTTACTGGCCCCAAAGGGTGTTTTGGCCTATGTCACCTGTTCGATGCTCACGGCAGAAAATGAGTCGCAGATAACGGCCTTTCTGGCGCGGCATCCCGAATTTCATCTGCAACAGTCCAAACGTTTTAGCCCCCGAGAGGGGGGCGATGGATTTTTTCTGGCGACCTTGACGAGAAATCCCTCAAGTCATAAAAATAATTAAGAAATTTTTGTTTGTTAGCGTTTTAGTAACCATTTTTTTTCATTCTACCCAAATATTTTGGCCCAGATGGGCATTGGGGGCATTGTGCTAGAACCAGTTTATATGCGCCAATTTCGGGCGCATAATTGGGTCTTATTTTTGGCTGGATTGTTGTGTTTGATGGCCGCATATCTGTCGGCTGCGGGCACGCCGCGTCTGACCATATTGGCGATTGGCGCCGCGCTCTGGCTTTTGCCGATTTTGCGCGCTGGCCAATCTATTTTCAAAAAATTCCAATCTTCTCATCGGCTTTATGATTTGATTTTGCACGATCCTTTGCCCTGTTTATTTTCGGATGCAGATCAGCGTATCTTGCACGCCAATTCTGCGGCCACGGATCGTTTTGACGCAAAAGAGGGGGGGCAAATCGCCCAAATCCTGACCTTGCTTGGCACCGCACCCGAGGCGATGATTTTTCGCCTTTTATCGCGCGCCAAATCCCACGGTCATGCAGGTGAAACGGTCATCACGGGCATTGGGCGCACCCGCGTGATCGTGTTGCGGATGCAAGAAAATTGTTTTTTATGGCGACTTGATGAAGGGTTGGAAAAATCGGGCACGGCGGGGGCGGATACCTTGGCGATGCCAATCGTGACAGCCAACCACGCGGGCCAAATTTTGGGATCAAACCAAGCGATGCGCGATTTGATCGGGTTTCGTCCCAAGACTTTAGCAGATATTTTTGGCACAGCCACGGTGAAATTGGGCGAAAACTTTCATCTCAAGACGCCAAATGGCCCCGTTTTCGTTTATTTGGCCGAAACCCCGCGCGGTGCAGATCTGCGCGAAATCTATCTGATCCCTGTGCCAAAACCATCGCAATCTGATCCCAATCTGGTGGCCGACTTTCAAAATATGCCCGTGGCGCTGATGATGTTTGAACCTGATGCAACGCTTTGCGCCAGCAACCACGCCGCGCATGAGGTCTTGGGCCGCATTCCCAACCCTGGCGCGATGATTTTCGAATTTTTCGAAGGTTTGGGGCGCCCTGTCTCTGATTGGCTTTCGGATGTGGCCGAAGGGCGTTTGCCGGCCAGCGTCCAAGTGATGCGGCTGCACAATCACCCAGAAAATGAGGACGCCTTTGTTCAGGTGTCCCTGCGGCGCTTGGTTGAAAACGGCGGCGTGCGCGTCGTTGCTATTTTGCAAGATGCAACTGCCCTCAAAACACTGGAAAAACAATTTGTCCAAAGCCAGAAAATGCAGGCAATTGGCCAATTGGCAGGGGGGGTGGCGCATGATTTTAACAATCTTTTGACCGCCATTTCTGGTCATTGCGATTTGCTGTTGACGCGCTATTCCTCTGAAGATGCCAGTTATCCTGATCTGATCCAAATCAGTCAAAATGCCAATCGAGCGGCGGGATTGGTGGGACAGCTTTTGGCATTTTCACGCAAGCAGACCTTGCAGCCTGACTATTTAGATATTCAAGAATTGGTCTCGGATATGACGCATCTGATGAACCGATTGGTGGGCGAAAAGGTGCGATTGTCGCTGTATCACGGCACCTCGGCGGGCACGATCCGCGCGGATCGGCGGCAATTAGAACAGGTGCTGATGAACCTTGTGGTCAATGCACGCGATGCAATGGACCGTCAGGGCACGATCCGCATTGAAACCGAAGCCTTGCGTTTGACCACAGATTTGCAGCGCGACCGCGTAACGGTTCCTGCGGGCGAATATGCCTTAATCCGCGTCATCGATGCAGGCGTCGGCATACCGCCCGATCGCTTGCAAAAGATATTTGAACCTTTTTTTACCACCAAAAAACAAGGAGAGGGCACGGGCTTAGGCCTTTCAACCGCTTACGGGATAGTCAAACAATCGGGGGGATTCATCTTTGTCGACAGCGTCTTGGGCAAGGGGACCACGTTTTCGATCTATTTCCCGATCATCCCCCGCCCCAAAGATGCGCCCAAACCCCTCAAATCTGCGCCCACAGCCAAAGTCATGCGCCAAGGCGATGGCATGATCTTGTTGGTCGAGGACGAGGCACCTGTGCGGGCCTTTGCGGCGCGGGCATTGCGGTTGCGGGGCTATACAGTCCTTGAGGCGGCCTGTGGCGAAGATGCGCTGGAAATTTTGGCCGATCCAAATCTGCGCGTTGATCTTTTTGTCACAGATGTGATTATGCCAGGGCTGGATGGACCTGCCTGGGTGCGCGAAGCCTTGGCCTTGCGGGCCCAAACGCCTGTGATCTTTATGTCAGGCTATGCCGAAGATATCATGGCCGAACAGCAATCACGTATTCCCCAATCGACCTTTTTGGCCAAACCTTTTTCCTTGGCTGAACTGACCGCAGCTGTCCAAAAACAATTGGTCCATAAGTCTGTGGGATAAATGTTTCCATTATGTTCTAATTGTAACCCTTTCTTAACCAAATCCTGACAAAAGTGATTCTTATTGAATTTGATTAAAATGTTCTTGTTTTATTCTCGTTCTTGGTGCAAAAGATGGAAACAAACATAGAACATCACCGCAATCGCCGCCCAGTTGCGGCAGGATCAAAAGGGGATCATGATGGCCGAGGCAAACCTATTAGAGTTGAACGGAAAGCAGACCATGGACAAAGCGGGCAGTGAAAAGGCAAAGGCGCTGGAAAGCGCATTGGCACAGATTGAGCGGCAATTCGGCAAAGGCTCGATCATGAAGCTTGGCACCGAAAATAAGATTATGGATGTCGAGGCGATTTCGACAGGCAGTCTGGGTCTTGATATTGCCCTCGGCATTGGTGGTCTGCCGCAAGGACGCATCATTGAAATTTACGGGCCAGAATCGTCGGGAAAAACCACTTTGACGCTGCATGTCGCAGCCGAAGCGCAG
>CAWUUC010000054.1:0-6296 GCA_963924905.1 uncultured Paracoccaceae bacterium | reverse complement strand
ATCGAAGGCCACCCCGAAGATGCCGCCGTCGCCCGTGCGCTGGAAGAACTGCGTTATTTCACCAGTCAGGTGAATATCTTGGGTGTCTATCCTGCGGACCGCAAGCGGGGGTAATCATCCCCCCCGCGGGAAACGCTTGCTGTCTTCTAGGATGTTTAAATCCATGTGGTTTCGCATATAGCGTTCTGATGCCGCCCGCAGGGGCTGGTAATCCCATGGGTAATAGGCGCCGTTTCGCAGCGCCTCATAAACCACCCAGCGGCGGGCCTGACTGGCGCGCACCTCAGCGTCATAAGCTGCCATATCCCATTTCGCCGCAGTGAGCGTCTGAAAATGGGCCAAAATCTCGGCCGCGCGCGGCTCACCTGCAAGGTTTAGTGTTTCTTCGGGATCAAGGTTTAAATCATAAAGCTGTTCAACATCGGCAGGACAATGGACGTATTTCCATGCCCCTTGGCGCAGCGCCACCGTCGGCGTGATCGTGCCTTCGGCGGCATATTCCATCATCACGGGTGCGTCACGTTCCGCGCCATGGGCCAAGGGCAACAGGCTGATGCCATCCGTCCAAGGCGCGATGTCATTCATGGATATGCCCGCCAAATCACACAGCGTCGGCAATAAATCAATCGTTGAGACAGGGGTTTCGATCAGACCCGCAGGCAGATTTGGTGCCATAATCATCAAAGGCACACGCGATGCGCCCTCAAAAAAGTTCATCTTAAACCACAGGCCTTTGCGCCCTAACATTTCCCCATGATCAGAAACAAAAACGATGATCGCCTCTTGCTGGCTTGCATCCAGTGCCGAGAAGATTTCGCCAATCTTGTCATCAACATAAGAAATATTTGCAAAATAGGCTTGGCGCGCACGGCGGATATGGTCTGGCGTCACCTCAAGCCCACGCCAATCACAAGCATCCATCAGACGTTGCGAATGGGCGTCCATATTCGCATAATCCATCCCCTCGGGTGGCTCACATTCGGGCGCGCCCTCATATAGGTCCCAATATTTGCGCCTTGCCACAAAGGGGTCATGCGGATGGGTAAAGCTGACGGTCAAACACCAAGGCCGCGGATCAGCGCCCCGCGACAGATCATAGATTTTTTGCACCGCCTGAAAGGCCAAGTCGTCGTCATATTCTAGCTGATTGGTGATTTCAGCGACCCCTGCTCCCGTGACAGACCCCAAGTTGTGATACCACCAATCTATGCGCTCATTTGGCTTTCGATAATCGGGCGTCCAGCCAAAATCGGCAGGATAAATATCCGTGGTCAGGCGTTGTTCAAACCCATGCAACTGATCTGGGCCGACGAAATGCATCTTGCCAGACAGCACCGTTTGATACCCCGCACGGCGCAAATGATGGGCATAAGTTGGAATATCGGAGGCAAATTCGGCCGCATTGTCATAGACACGCGTGCGGCGCGGCAACTGGCCCGACATGAATGCAGCCCGCGCAGGCGCGCATAACGGCGATGCTGTATAAGCATTTTTGAACCGCGATGAATGACTGGCCAAAGTGCGTAAATTTGGCACCTGTAGAAAATTCTCTGGCCCGTCTGGAAACAGCGTTCCCGTCAATTGGTCAACCATGACGATCAGGATATTTGGACGTTTTGACATGATGCCGCCTTTGATGGTGTCGAATCAATCTATAAAGGTTTGCATGGTCTGGGTCGTGCCAAAATCGACTACTTTGGTGGGCATAATGCAAACAGGGGCAGTTGACATGTGCACCACAAGGATGGTCCCCGAAATCTTTTGGGCCTTGGCTATTTTGAACAATGCGCGTTGACTTTGGATTGTGGATCACCTGCAAGGGGGCTTTCTGCCCCCTTGAACCCCCGAAGGTATTTTTGTCAGTATGAAAAACGAACTATAGATCGAGATCTGCGTATTTGTATGACCCATTCGCATCGCGCACGTCGACGATCAGGTCGGCACGCTGTTTGGGATTACATTTGGCCAAATATAGTTCTTGACCATGCAAGTATCGATAATTGCACGTGGCAAAGGGATTGGGGTCTATGCCATCCCTTTGTGCAAGTCGCGCGAAGGAAAGATTGAAATCGATGTCCAAAAAGATGCTATAATCCCATTGGTCATATAGGTCATTTCTGTGCAAGAATATCCCATCCAACAAAAGAATTGCCGACGGGGGGACCTGAACGCTGCGAGATATTGACAGATTTGCACGATGATCAAACCGCGCGATTTCGACGGCATCATCGCCGCGTTTAAAGGGGTGCAAGAGCGAAGCCTGAAGCGCATGATAGTCAAACGAATCTAGAAAAAAGCCCAAAGGGTCTGTTCTTCCGCGCGCATAGCGTATGTCCTTTGGATGAAGAAAATCGTCAACGCTGGCCCGCAGAACGTAGCGACCCTGTTTTTCGATGATCGGCTTTAATCGATCCCCGAATGTGGTTTTACCCGCGCCATCGACACCATCGATCGCGACAATTGCCCGATTTGAAAGACTCGAAAGGCGTTGTGCAATTTTATCGAGTGATTTCACGAAAGACACCTTTTATCAAAGATTACGCCCAAATGCTGAATTTTCTGGCAACATTAGGACATCAGATCTGAAAATCGACTGATCTTTATTTCCTAAATGGACTTTTTAGACCGTTATAAATCGTTCATGCTGGCCAAAATACCTTTGCCGGAGGCAGCTCGCCTGATCGCAAATGCGGTCTTCAGAATTATGATGTGATTGTAAAAGCCATGCGACAAAATTGATGCCGCAGAAAATCCGCAGCGCCAGTTTTGCCACAAGATTTCAATCGCTGTGATCTTCTACTTTGAGGCTGAACTGATCTGTGACGTCACTGCAGCATCGCGCAGCGCTTAGGCTTGGTCCATGATTGGGATCAACACCGTCAAGGTGCGGCTCAGCCTGTCGGTATCTTTTGGTGCCGCACCTTTCCCTTGAAGGAGACATAGCATGAGCTGGAAAGAAATAGAAAAAAATTGGGCGGCGATGGCCCGTAGGGTGCGGTCTGATCTTTCTGAGATTGATACAGTTGCGGTGCTGTCCCAAACGCCCAAGCCCGCTAACCTTTCGGCTGATGATCCCGACCAGTTAGCGCGCCCGCCTATTGATCGACAGAACGTGTGAGGAAACAAAGGTTCTGGTGGCGGTCTATAAAAACCCAACCCTTGGCAGATTTTTGGCAAGATCGCCATGCAATTAGGGCGGATCTTTTTGGGTCCGAACGCCTAGAGCATCACGCCATATCGTTGGCATCTAAGCATCGGGTGGCGTTGGGTCGGGGGTCAGGTCGCGTCTTGTTGGGGCGTCTTAAGGACAACGCCGAAGTGCTATTGACCGCCTATCAAGCCAGTGCTGCATCCTTAAAGGCGGGGCACGCGATCACCCCTGCCGCCGAATGGCTTTTGGACAATTTTCATATTGTTGACGCCCAGTTGCGCCAGATTAAAGCTGACTTGCCGCCCGATTACTATCAACAATTGCCCAAGTTACAGGACGGTCCTTTTGCGGGCTATCCGCGCGTGCTTGAACTGGCATGGGCCTATGTCGCCCACACCGATAGCCTCTTCTTTGCGCCGATCTTTAGTAAATTTATCCAAGCCTATCAAACGGTGCAAAGCTTAACCATTGGCGAACTCTGGGCGATCGCGATCACGCTGCGTATCGTGATGATTGAAAATATGCGGCGGCTGTCGATACAGATTGGCGCGGCCCAAAGCTTGCGTTTGCAGGCCGATGAATTGGTAACATTGGCGCTTGCAGGTGATCATCACTGGCGTGCTTTGGCCGAAACCCTTTGGGATGGCCTATCCGATGCCTCTGGACCTGATATTTTCTGTGCCCAAATTGCAAAACGGATGCGCGGATCTGATCCATCCGAGACGCCGCTTTTGGCATGGGTCCAACAGCGGCTGGAAAAATCTGACCTGTCGATTGACCAAGTTGTGATCGCGGCACAAAACCGCCAAGGTGCCAGCAATATTACCATGCGCAATCTTGTCACTTCGATGCGGCTGTTGTCCGAAGTCGATTGGGCTGACTTTTTTGAGGAAGTCAGCCTGATCGATCTGCGCCTCAACACTGCATTTGCGTTTCGCGCTTTGGAGTTTTCGACCCGCAACGATTACAGAAACGCCATAGAGACCCTCGCGCGCGGTGCCAAATGCAGTGAAATGGCTGTGACAGATGCAGCACTGAATATGTCACAGCAGGGCGATCCAGGGGCTGCGTTGATTGGCGATCAGCGTCTGGTTTTGGAACGCAGCTTAGGCTTTCAGGTCCCAAACAAGATTGCCTTGCGTCGCTTTGTGCGCAAACTTGGTTTGGTGGGCCTAAGTTGCGCCATTGCGGTCACGTCAACCGCTGTTTTAATCGCTGCTTTGGCTGTCAGCCATGCGGAGGGCTGGGACTTGGTCGTCTTGGCCATCACGGGGGCCGCTGTGGCAATTGAGACGGGCATGGCCTTGGTGAACCTTGCCATTACCCGCAGTTTTGCGCCCAAAGAATTGCCGGCGTTGGAACTTTTGAACGGTATTCCGCCTGATCTTCGGGTTTTGGTTGCTGTGCCGGTTCTTTTGGACAATCAGGCCGATCTGCAGACCCAAATTGAACAGCTTGAGGTGCATTATTTATCCAGCATTGGCGGTGCTGTCAGTTACGCCTTGTTGTCTGATGGCCCCGATGCTGCAAGCGAATCCATACCCCACGACGCGGCTTTGCTGGCTTTTGCTAAGGCCGAAATTGCCCGTTTGAATGCCCGCTATCCTGCACCGGACGGGGCGGTCTTTTTGCTTTTGCACCGCCGCAGGCTGTGGAACCCACATGAAGGCGTCTGGATGGGGTGGGAACGCAAGCGCGGCAAGTTGGTCGAACTGAACCGTCTGCTGCGGGGTGCACGTGATACCAGTTTTGTTGCCGATACATTGCCTATTCGGCAAGATATTCGTTATGTCATAACTCTAGATGCCGACACAAGATTGTTGCGCGACAGCTTACGCCGTATGGTGGGCAAGATGGCGCATCCCTTGAACCATCCGCAGTTTGATGTCGCAAGTCAGAGGGTGGTGAAAGGCTATGGCATTTTGCAGCCAAGGGTGGCCCCAAGTTTGCCGCAGGCCAAACAGGGGTCATTTTATCAACGAGTCTTTTCCAGTCCAGGCGGGATCGAGCCTTATGCTTCGGCGACGTCAGATGTCTATCAAGACCTGTTTGACGAAGGGTCTTTCACGGGAAAGGGCATTTATGACGTTGACGCTTTTGTGTTGGCATTAGCGGGGCGAGTGCCCGAAAATACCATGCTCAGCCATGACTTGTTTGAAGGCGTTTTTGCGCGGGCAGGGCTTGCGTCGGATATACAAGTGGTAGAGGATTTTCCGATCCGCCAAGATGTTGATGCGGCCCGACAGCACCGATGGGCGCGGGGGGATTGGCAACTGCTCCCTTGGATTGTGGGGCGCAGAGCAACCTTTGGCGGGATGCCCGCCGTTGGACGTTGGAAGATGGTGGATAATTTGCGGCGCAGTCTTTTTGCGCCTTGCGCGATTTTGACGCTATTTGTTGGCTGGACAGGGCCACAAGCCCTGACTTGGACCATGGCGGTTGTCGTAATGTTGGCGTTGCCCCATATGATTTCACTGCCTTTTGCTGTTTTGCCAGGGCGGGGGGGGATCCTGTCGCGCAGTCATTTTGACGCGCTTTGGTCAGATGTTCAAATGGCAGTCGCCCAAATCATGTTGAACCTGATCCTGCTGGCAGATCATGCCTATAGTATGTTGAATGCTATAACGCATTCTTTGGTCAGATTACGCACAAGACAGCATTTGCTGGAATGGAAGACGGCTGCACAAGCCGGCAGCGGGGCCGCGCCCGGATATTTCGGGAATTACCTGTGTCATCTGGGGGGGCTTTTGCTGGGCCTTGGGATTTGTCTGTTGGCTTATGGTATTCGCCCCGAAAGCCTTTTCGTTGTGTTGCCCTTCGCATTGGCATGGCTTGCGGCGCCCGCGATTGCGCGGGGGATCAGCCAAGCTCACAAACCTTCTGCTCCGCAGAGCATAAGCGAGGCGGACCGCCAAACCTTGCGGCTGATTGCCCGCCGCACTTGGCGCTATTTTGAAACCTTTGTCACGGCGGCTGACAACTTTCTTCCCCCTGATAATTTTCAGGAAATCCCGCAGCCTGTTGTGGCACGGCGCACCTCGCCGACGAACATTGGCTTGTATTTGCTTTCGGTGACTGTGGCGCATGACATGGGATGGATCAGTCAGGCCGCGGCCGCCCAACGCCTAGAGCAAACTTTGCAAAC
>CAWUUC010000053.1:0-7101 GCA_963924905.1 uncultured Paracoccaceae bacterium | reverse complement strand
TAGCCGTCAAAGATATGGCGGCACTTTTGTCGTTTTTGGCCACACCCGAAGATGACCTGTCGCTGGCCACAGTCTTGCGGTCGCCGCTGATTGGCTGGACCGAGGCCGAACTGTTCGATCTTGCCCAAGGCCGCGCGGGTTATCTGTGGGAGGCATTGCGGACAGATGCCGCCCATTCCAAAACTTTGGCGATGCTGGCCGATTTGCGCGATCAAACCGATTTTTTGCGCCCATATGATCTGATCGAACGGGTATTGACGCGTCACGATGGCCGCCGCCGCCTGATCGCCCGTCTGGGACCAGAGGCAGAGGATGGTATCGATGAATTGCTCTCTCAAGCGTTGGCTTACGAAAGCAGTGAAATTCCCAGTTTAACGGGCTTTTTGACGTGGTTGGTCAGCGAAGATATCACCGTGAAAAGGCAGATGGACAGTGCTGGTCAACGTATTCGCGTCATGACTGTGCATGGTGCCAAAGGGCTAGAGGCGCCAATCGTCATTTTGCCCGATACTTGCGACCGAAAACCCGCAGATCACGACGAGATCTACCTTTTGCCCCAAGGTGGCCCGATCTGGAAAACCGCCAAAGAGCAAACACCCCCGATCATCCAAGATCTGCGGAACTGGCGCGAGGAAAAAGCGGATCAAGAAAGCTTGCGCTTGCTTTATGTGGCGCTGACGCGGGCGCGGTCTTGGCTGATCGTTGCGGGTGCAGGAGAGGCCAGTAAAGACAACGCTTGGTATAAATTGGTTGCCCAAGGAATGGACGCGGCAGGCGCAAATGATCTGGTTGGTGGGGTCAAACGCTTTTGCTTTGGGGAATGGCCAGAGCCAAGTCCGCCTGTGGCTGAGCCTGCCCAAGATTTGCCTGCAATGCCGTCTTGGATCACCCAACTCGCCCCAGATTTGATCCAAAAACAGCCGCTGATTTCGCCGTCTGATTTGGGCGGCGATAAGGTGATTCTGGGTGAATCCCTGCCCAGTGAACAGGCGATGATGCGCGGCACCGCCTTGCATCTTTTGCTGGAACACTTGCCGCGTTTCACGCCATCTGATTGGCCACGCATCGCTGCCCGCTTGGTCCCTGATGAGGCCCTGCGTCAAACCATCTACCATGAGGCAAAGCAGGTGCTGCAATCTGCCGCCCTCGCGCCTGTTTTTGCGCCCGATGCCCTGACCGAGATAGCCATCACCGCGCCCTTGGCCATAGGGCAGATGTTTGGATCAATCGATCGGTTGGTTGTGACAGATCACGCAGTTCTGGCGGTTGATTTCAAGTCTAATCAAGCCGTCCCTGCATCGGCCGATTTGGTCCCAGAGGGTTTGTTGCGCCAGATGGGGGCATATCGGGCGGCATTATCGGTGATCTATCCTGACAAGCGGATTGATCTTGCGATTTTGTGGACAGCGACCGCGCAATTGATGCCCTTGGACCCCAATATCGTGCAGGCTGCCTTAGAACGTGCCACACGATCTTGACCTGACCGCGCGCCGTGCTTAGGTAACCTATACAGATTTTTCAGGAGAGACCGCTATGGGTGCCAATACCGTTGCTGTGACGGACGCCACATTCGATGCCGAAGTTCGTAAATCTGCGATCCCAGTGGTCGTCGATTTTTGGGCGGAGTGGTGCGGCCCGTGCCGTCAAATCGGCCCAGCATTAGAAGAGTTGGCTGCTGAATATGCAGGCCGCGTCAAAATCGTCAAAGTTAATGTGGATGAAAATCCAAATAGCCCCGCAGAATTGGGCGTGCGCGGCATTCCAGCCCTGTTCATGTTCAAAGATGGCGCTGTCATCTCGAACAAAGTGGGCGCCGCGCCCAAGGCAGCATTGGCCACATGGATCGCATCTGCCGTCTAAGACGTAAAAGGGCGTCTATTTGGCGCCCTTTTTAGATTGGCCAGCCATGGGCGCGACAGCGCGTCTGTATTTGCGACACAACATCGGTTGCGCGCAATGACAGGGCTTGTTCCCGAAAAAACCAATGCAAATAATGCCCCCATAGCTTTGGCTTTTGCAGATTTTCATAAGCATCCTTTATCCCATGTTTTGGGACTGATGCGGCAATATGATGAAAATCGATATCTGCAAACAAAACGGGCGGCTTTTGGGCAAACATTCCAATCAAGGCCATGCTGGAATTTTGCGTGACCAGATAATCGCACCCTGCAAGCAATTCCATGGACGGACGGTCCACCAAAGAGAAATTTCCCTTTATCGCGCGCAGCGCCGCCAACTCATCTGCGCTATAGCTCTCGCGCGGATGCAGGCTGGCAAAAATTTGGCGGTCAGGATCGACCTGGATGGCCGCTTGGATCATGGCCATTGGTGACATCGATTGAAAGTGGCGATGAATCAACAGTCGGCCCTGTAATGGCATGAAAATATAGCCTTTTTTGGTAATTTCATAGCCTTTAAATAATTGCTCTGCCCAATATTTTCGAAACCAGTCACCTCCCTGACCTGCGATATAATCTATGTGCGCCACTGGCCAATCCCAGCGGTCATTCGTGGCTTCGATCCGAAAAAATGGCCCTAGATAGCAACGCCGCAGCGACAGGCACAAAGGATGCGTGACGGGTCGGTTATAGACCAAATGATACCCAACGCCCGAAACAGGTTCATTTTCGTCGCGCAAGATCAAACGCCAATCGGCCGCGCTGAACGCCTGTGCGATCGTGCCGAAAAGGGTCGCTTCGCGGGTGATCTCGTGCTGGCGCCAATTGGGCAAATAGAAATTCAAAACAGGTGTATCGGCCATACTCAAACCAAAATAATCAAACCAATGTTATCAGCCTAAGACTTTTCATCGCCCCCGCAAAGCCTTAGGCTTTCACCTTATAGATATATAGAGAGCACATATGAAAACGCGCCCGCATCAATTTCGCAATTCCGTCCAAGATATCGAGGCGACAAAAAGCATTCCAGACACCGCACAGACCCGTTCCTCGGCCTATAGATTGGCTTTTGCCGACAAAGATTTCATGACGCGCGAGGAATTGCGGCCTGTTCGACTGCAATTGGAATTGCTGAAACCGCAGATGATCTTAGATGAATTGGGTATCAAGTCTACAATTGTCTTATTTGGCGGCGCGCGTATTCCCGCCGATGTAAAGGATGCGAAAACCCCTGAAATGGCAAGTTTAGTGCCATATTATGATGAAGCGCGGCGTTTTTCCAAAGCGATTACAGAACGCAGCCTGACCGCACAAGGTCGTGAGAATGTCATATGCACAGGGGGCGGCCCTGGGGTGATGGAGGCGGGAAATCGCGGTGCGGCAGATGCAGGCGGCCATTCTATTGGGTTGAACATCGTCTTGCCGCATGAACAGGCGCCAAACGCCTATGTTACGCCCGATCTGTCGTTCAATTTTCATTATTTCGCCATTCGCAAAATGCATTTCCTGATGCGCGCGCGGGCTGTCTGCGTCTTTCCGGGTGGGTTTGGCACGCTGGATGAGATGTTTGAATCGCTAACCTTGATCCAAACAGGGCGTATGGCATCAGTGCCATTTTTACTTTTTGGGCGCGCTTGGTGGGAAAAAATCATCAATTGGCAGGCTTTGGCTGATGCGGGGGTGATCGCTGCCAAAGATCTATCCTTGTTTCGGTTTGTGGAAACCGCAGACGAGGCCTTGGCCGTCATCGACGACTGGCCGCAATCAGCATGATCCCGCTTGCCCCCCAAAGGACAAAGCGATTAACTGAACCAACGGCAAGGGGGGTCGCGATGTCAGCAATTTTTCCAGATTTATTGGGTGCATCCGTGTTTATTACAGGGGGTGGGTCTGGCATTGGCGCAGCCATCACAGAGGCGTTTTTGCGCCAAGGTGCCAAAGTGGCCTTTTGTCAACGCAGTGATGGTGCAGCATTCTGCACTGAGATGTTTGAAAAAACAGGCTCTAAACCGGTGTTTTTTGCCTGTGACATCACGGATGTTGGGGCGCTAAAAGCTGCGTTAGACTCTGCCGCGATTGCACATGGGCCGATCACCGTTTTGGTCAATAACGCCGCCAATGATCAACGCCATGACACGTTGGCCGTTGATTCAGCCTATTGGGATTGGTCGATTGGGGTGAACCTCAAGGCTTATTTCTTTGCCGCCCAAGCGGTCATTCCAGGAATGCGCGCAGCGGGTGGCGGATCGATCATCAATTTCACCTCGATCAGCTATATGATGGCGACAGTCGGCTATGCGGTTTATGTGGCGGCCAATTCGGGGATCAACGGATTGACACGCACCTTAGCACGCGAATTTGGACCTGACAGAATTCGTGTCAACGCCTTGGCACCCGGGTGGGTTTTGACCCAAAAACAAAAAGATCTTTGGGTCACGCCCGAGGGTTTGGCAGCCCATCTAGATCGGCAGTGCCTGCCAGACTCTTTGGCCCCAGAAGATATCACGGGTGGGGTTTTGTTTCTGGCGTCAAAGACATCAAAAATGATGACAGGGCAGGCTTTGGTGATTGATGGCGGTGTGGTGGTGACGGGATGACGGTTGATTGGATTGCTGTGGATTGGGGCACATCCAATCTACGAGCTTGGGCGATGAATGGATCGGGCGTCTGTGATCACGCCACCTCAGCCGACGGTATGGGCACGCTGAAACCTGATCAGTTTGAGGATGCCTTGCTGCGCCTGATTGGGCCATGGTTGACAGATAGGCCGATGCAGGTGATTGCCTGCGGGATGGTCGGCGCGCGCCAAGGTTGGCAGGAGGCGCCCTATCGCAGCGTTCCCTGCCTGCCTGTGGCGGCAGGTCACTTGATGACGGTTCGCACCAAAGATCCACGCATTTTGGTGCAAATCGTCCCTGGTCTGTCGCAATCAAAGCCCGCCGATGTGATGCGCGGCGAGGAAACCCAGATCGCTGGCGTCATCGCCTTGGATCCAAAATTTGACGGTGTCATCTGCCTGCCCGGAACTCATTCGAAATGGGCGCATATATCAGCGGGTGAGGTTGTCAGTTTTCAAACCTTTATGACGGGTGAGATGTTCGCCCTTTTGTCTAAGCAATCGGTTCTGCGCCACGGTATGCAAGACGGCCAGTTTGATGAGGCGGCGTTTGATTTGGGCGTGGATGCAGGATTATCACACCCTGACAAAATCATGGCGCGGTTGTTTACCCTGCGCGCCGAGGGGTTGTTGTCTGGCCTTGGCGCGGATGCAACCTTTTCGCGTCTGTCAGGACTGTTGATCGGGGCAGAATTGGCAGCAGCAAAACCCTATTGGTTGGGCCAAGCGGTGCGTTTGGTGGGGGCGGCGGCTTTGTCAGCGCATTATGCCCGCGCTTTGGCGGCCCAAGGGGTCGCCGCGCAAATATTAGATGATACTGCCTGCTCTATCGCAGGGCTGGCACGCGCGTTTACAAAGGAAACAGTATGACACGTCCCTTAATCGCCATTTTGCGCGGCATTACCCCAAAAGACGCCCTTTCTGTGTCGCAAGCCCTGATCGATGCTGGGATTACACAGATAGAGGTGCCGCTAAATTCACCTGATCCGCTGGTTTCCATTGGGTTAATGGCGCGGGAACTGGGCGAGGTTGCCTTGATTGGGGCCGGTACGGTTCTAAGCGTGGCAGATGTCGATGCGGTGGCGGGCGTTGGGGGCAAGTTGATCGTCTCGCCCAATTGCGATCCCGCCGTGATTCGCGCCACCAAGGCCGCCAAATTGGCCAGTTGGCCAGGTGTGATGACGCCCAGTGAATGTTTTGTGGCGCTTGCGGCGGGGGCAGATGGTTTGAAGATATTTCCCGCCAATCTGATTGGCCCCGATGGCGTCAAAGCGTTTCGCGCGGTGCTGCCCAAAGGCACCAAAGTTTTTGCCGTGGGCGGCGCTGGGGCCGCGAATTTTGGTCAGTGGATCAAAGCGGGCGCTGATGGGTTTGGCATTGGAACGGCAATCTACACCCCCGACATGACCGCAGCCCAAGTTGCAGCCCGCGCCAAAGAAATTGTCACAGCATATGATGAGGCCTGCCAATGATCTTTGATCCTCGTATTTGTGATTTAGGTGAGGGCGCGCTTTGGCATCCTCTAAGGCAGCAATTTTTCTGGTTTGATATCTTGAATGGGAAATTGCTGACCCAAGAAAATGGCATGGCGCGGGAATATCTATTTTCGGAAATGGCCTCGGCTGCGGGGTGGATAGATGAAAACACGCTTTTGATTGCCACCGAAAGACGGCTTTTGACATTGGATTTAACCACGGGAGGCCAGACCGATGTGGCCCCATTGGAGGCGGACAACCCCGTCACCAGATCAAATGATGGCCGCGCCGACCCCTTTGGGGGGTTTTGGATTGGCACGATGGGCAAATCTGCCCAATATCAGGCGGGGGCGATATATCGTCTCTACAAAGGCGAAATTCGACAATTATTTGACAAGATTTCCATCAGCAATGCGATTTGTTTTGCGGTCGATGGCAGCTTTGCCCATTTCGCCGATACAACGCTAGGTCAGGTGTTTAAAGTGGCACTGGACAGAGATGGCTGGCCCAAAGGCAAACCAGAGGTGTTTATTGATTTTACCAAACAAGGGATAAATCCCGATGGTGCTGTGATCGACGCGCAGGGGGTTTTCTGGGTGGCACAATGGGGCGCGGGGCGAGTGGCGGCCTATGCCCCTGACGGCACGTTCTTGCGCGCCGTCGATATGGGGGGGCCGCACTGCTCTTGCCCCGCTTTTGGGGGCGCGGATTTGACCACGCTATTTTGCACAACGGCCCTAGAAGGCATGGATGACCTTGCGCGTCAGAACAACCCTGACGCGGGCAAGGTTTTTGTCGCGCACAATATCGCCAAAGGCCAAGCAGAACATCAGGTCATTCTATAAAAGCAAATCCATTCGGCCCCAGTTCCAACTTGTCGCCCGACAGACGCGCCATCTGGTTTGGACCCAGCAGCGTCTTTTGGGCACGAATAGGGACTGTTTGTGTCTGTGTTGACAGGTTGAAATAGCAGGTCAAATCAGTGCCGCGCTGAAATCCCAAAATCGGTTCTGGCAGATCCAGAAATTGGGTTTTGCCTGAAATCAAGCCATCCGAACTGCGCCGAAACGCCAACATTTCACGATAAAACTCTAACACCGATCCCGCGACA
>CAWUUC010000052.1:0-3463 GCA_963924905.1 uncultured Paracoccaceae bacterium | reverse complement strand
GCGTCTTGCCGCTTCGGTCGAACCCAAACTGATCCGCCGCGACAATGGCCGCGTGGATTTGGTGTTTGAAATCGCCGAAGGTAAGGTTGTCGAAAATGAAAGCATCGCCTTTGTCGGCAATCGCAGTTTTTCTGATCGCCGCTTGCGTCAGGTGCTGCAAACCAAACAAGCGGGCTTTTTTCGTCAGCTGATCCGCGCCGATACGTTTAACGCCGATCGTTTGGAGTTGGACAAACAGGTGCTGCGCGATTTCTACTTGTCGCGCGGATTTATTGACGTGCAAGTGGGCGATGCGGTCGGGGAATTGTCGCCGTCGCGCGATGCGACATTTGTGACCTATAATGTCACCGAAGGCCAGATTTACAAAATCGGCACTGTCGGGTTGGTGTCTGAAATTGCCGATATCGATACGGCAGATTTCGCGTCAGAGATGCGTCTTTCATCGGGCATGACCTATTCGCCCACGCGGATTGAAACAAATATCGCTCGTCTTGAGGCTGTGGCCCAAGCTAAGGCATTGAACTTTGTCCAAATCGAGCCGCGGATCAAGCGGGATGCGCAAACCCAAACCTTGGATGTAGAGTTTGTGATCAAGCGCGGTCCTAGGGTTTTCGTGGAACGGATTGATATCGAGGGCAATACGACCACCTTGGACGAGGTGGTGCGGCGGCAATTCAAAAGTTCGGAAGGGGACCCCTTTAACCCAAGTGAGGTCCGTCAAGCCGCCGAACGTATTCGCGCCTTGGGATTTTTTGAAACAGCCAATGTCGATGCGGCCCAAGGGTCCGCCCCTGATCAAGTTGTCTTGAATGTGGATGTTGTCGAGGCGCCGACAGGCTCTATTTCCTTTGGTTTGACCTTTGGCTCTGACAATGGGTTCGGGGGCAATGTTGGCTATTCTGAATCGAATTTCTTGGGACGTGGACAGGGTCTGAACCTAAGTTTGACAGGAACGGCAGACACCCAAGACTTTAGTTTTGGCTTTGTCGAACCCTCGCTTTTGGGACGGGATCTGAAACTGAAATTAAACGCCGCTTATCGCGTGACAGATTCGGCCAGCGCAAGTTACAGCACAAACACAGTGTCCTTTAGCCCAGCCTTGGAATTTCCAATCGGCGGCTCCTCCAGTCTTGAATTGCGCTATCGTCTGGCCGCGAATGACGTGCTGGCAAATGCATCGACCTCAGATATTATCATCGCCGAAGATGCCCGTGGGACCGAAATTACATCGTCCTTGGGCTATAGTTTTGCCTATGACAATCGCACAACGGGTCTGAACCCCAATGGCGGCATCTTGCTGCGCTTTGGTCAGGATTTTGCGGGGATTGGCGGGGATGTGAATTATCTGTCCACCTCGGCCTTGGCTGTTGGTGAGGCCAAAGCGTTGCAAGACGCCGTGACGCTGCGCGCCATCGTCGAAGCAGGTGCGATCAGTTCCTTGGGTGGCTATCAATCGCGGGTCACGGATCGTTTTTTTGGCGCGGGAAAAATCCGTGGATTTGAACGCAATGGGATTGGTCCGCGCGAAAGCGGCGACGCTTTGGGTGGGAATATGTTTGCCACCATGCGCCTTGAGGCTGATTTTCCAATCGGACTTCCGCAAGAATACGGGATTTCGGGCGGGGCGTTTTACGACATCGGCTCTGTTTGGGGGCTGGATGATGTGGGATCGGCCAATGGTGTGGATTTTGGTTTGCGTCAATCGGTTGGTGTATCGATGTTTTGGGATACGCCGATTGGCCCCTTGCGTCTGAACTTTTCGCGCGCTTTGCAAAAAGAATCCTTCGACCTTGATCGCAACTTTGAGCTGACCGTCGCGACCAAATTCTAATGTTGCGGCTGGTCTTTATCTTGTTCTGGGCGGGTATGGCGGGGGCGCAAACGCCCCCTGATGTTATCCCGCAACGGCCCGCGATTTTGACGCTGGATCAAGATGCTTTGTTTTCGCGCAGCCTTTTTGGTCAGGCGCTGCGGTTGAAAATCAACCAAGAGGCCGCCGATGTCGAGGCCGAAACCCGCAGGATTGATGCCGCATTAGAGGTTGAAGAACGCGCGTTGACGGATCGTCGCCCCACGATGCCCGCCGCAGATTTTCGCATTTTAGCAGAGGCTTTTGATACCAAAGTCAAAAACCTGCGCGCCACCCGCGAAGAGGCCGCAACCGCCTTGCGCGAAAAAGAGGCTGCCGCGCGTCAAGAATTTATCACCTCTGTCACCAAAATCATTGGCGATTATATGGTGGAACAGGGCGCCGTGGCCATTGTGGATAAAAAGTTGATCATTGTGTCTTTGACGGCATTGGATATCACCACAGAAATTATCGCCCAAATCGACGCAAAATTGGGGGACGGCAGTTTGCTGCCCTAGTCTTGCCAACCGCTGTTTGCCTTGTTACCTAATAAAAAAAGGCGTGAATACGCCGTCTGCTACGCATCGGAGAGCCAATGTCTGAAACCGCCCCTCTTAGCGCCGACCTTGGCCTTATCCAGCGGATCATCCCGCATCGCTATCCGTTCTTATTGGTCGATAAGGTGCGCGACATCATCATCAACGAATCCTGCGTTGGTATCAAAAATGTCACCTTCAACGAGCCGCAGTTTCAGGGCCATTTCCCGAATATGCCGATTTTCCCTGGGGTGATGATCATCGAGGCGATGGCGCAAACCTCTGGCATTTTGGTGGGCCTGTCGATGGATCTGGTCGATAAAAATGCGACTGTGTTTTTTATGGGCGTGGACGCTGTCAAATTTCGCCGCAAAGTCGTGCCGGGCGATGTGATGGAACTTCACGTGCGTGCTTTGCGCGGGGGCGGCCGCGTCTGGAAATTCGAGGGTCGTGCAATGGTGGATGGCGAACTGGCCTGTGAAGCACAGTTTATGGCCATGTTTGACGTGCCAAAAGCATGACAATTTCCCCGCTGGCGCAAATTCATCCTTCGGCTGTGGTTGCGGCAGGTGCCGTGATCGGCGCAGGCTGCACGATCGGGCCGTTTGCGCTGATTGGGCCGGAGGTGACCTTGGCTGAGGATGTGCAGATCAAGTCCCATGCTGTTGTGACGGGTTGGACAGATATTGGCCCCGAGACGGTGGTGTTTTCGTTTGCCACTGTTGGCGAAGTGCCGCAGGATTTGAAATACAACGGCGAACGCACGCGCCTGATCGTGGGGGCGCGGTGCCGCATTCGCGAAGGTGCGACCTTGAATACCGGCACGTCAGGCGGTGGTGGCGTGACCCGTGTGGGGGATGATTGCTTGTTGATGACAGGCGCGCATGTCGGCCATGATGCACAACTGGGCAATCGCGTGATTTTGGCCAATCAGGTGGCCATTGCGGGGCATTGTTTGATTGGCGATGATGTGGTGATCGGCGGTCTGTCGGGCATTCATCAATTTGTTCGCATCGGGCAGGGTGCTATGATTGGTGCGCTGACCATGGTGACCAACGATGTCATCCCATATGGGCTG
>CAWUUC010000051.1:0-12252 GCA_963924905.1 uncultured Paracoccaceae bacterium | reverse complement strand
ACGAATTAAAAAGGCTTCAATACCTTCGGAGACGATCAATTTTGCCTGTACCTGCCATTTGTCACGCAGAATGCGGCCACGGAAGGTTTTCATATGGCTGTCCACCCATGCAACTTCATCAGCGGTCCAATTGGCGATTTGGTCATAGTGATAAAAGCCAAGGCTATTGACCAACTTTTCCATGGCAGGACCAACGCCTTCAATGATTTTAAGGTCATCCGCTTTTCCGCCGCGTGGGGCGGTCAGTTTAGCAGGTGCTTTACCCGCGACCGAGCTGTCTTCGGTCTTGGCGACAGCTTTCGCAGCAGGCGCCGCTTTTTCAGTCTTTGCAGCGGGGGCAGTTTTCGCGGTTTTTGCAGTGGGCGCAGCAGGCGCAGCTTTCGCAGCGGGCAATACCTTTGTAGCCTTAGCAGCAGGGGCAGCTTTCGCAGCAGGCAATACCTTTGTAGCCTTAGCAGCAGGCGCAGCATTGGCAGCAGGGGCTACTTTTTCAACCTTTGCGGCCGGGGCAGATTTTGTCACCGCCACCGCTGCTGTCTCTGCTTGCACGGCAGGGGCAGCGGGTGGGGCCACATCGTCCATTTTGACCACAGGTTCAGCTGCAGATTTCTCAACCATCGGGCTGGATGCAACCGCAGTTGGGGCAGCATCAGATTCCTTTGCAGGCTGCGCCATAATCGTGCCAAACAAATAGACCAAAACCAAAAAGACAACTGCACCCAAAATAGCGGCCCCAAGAAAGCCGAAATGTGCAACCCACAAGATGCCAAACGTCGCGATGCCGCAGATAATTGCGATCCAAAGTCTTGTCGAAGAAATTTTATCAAACATTCTTGTTACTCCTATCTTTGGTCCGATCGAACCTTTTGTTTCACGTTCCCTGTTCGCGTTCGCAACTTATACCTTTGCTTTTGCGACTTTTTTTCCCAGCCAAGGGGTCGTCAACGGCACTTCGGTGCCATCAATTCGTTTGACAGTGTCGCCCAGGTCCACCGCCGCTTGGGCAGAAGCATTGTGCGGTTTGCGCCCCGCCTCATGGGCGGTCAGGCTGGTCAATCCGCCCGCAGGTTCTGCCGCATATCGACCATTTTGGGGGCCTGGCACTGGCACCTCACCGACCGAAAAACGCGCGATCAAATCGCGCAATTTGTCGGCGGTCAAATCTTCGTAATAATCTTTGCCGATTTGGGCCATCGGCGCATTGGCGCAAGCGCCCATACATTCGACCTCTTCCCAAGAAAAATTGCCATCCACTGACAAAGTATGGGGGGCAGAGGCGACCAATTCTTTGCAGACCGCGATCAATTCTTCGGCGCCACAAATCATGCAAGATGTAGTGCCGCAAATCTGAATATGTGCAATTTTACCAACGGGTTGCAACTGAAACATAAAGTAAAACGTCGCCACTTCGAGCGCGCGAATATAGGCCATGCCCAACATCGTGGCCACGTGTTCAATTGCAGGGCGGGTCAACCAACCTTCTTGTTCCTGCGCGCGCCATAAAAGCGGAATGATGGCAGAGGCCTGACGGCCTGCGGGATATTTAGAAATCTGCCCTTGCGCCCATGCCAGATTGGCGGGGGTAAAGGCAAAGCTGGCGGGCTGGTCTTTGTGAAGGCGGCGAAGCATTAGCGGTCAACCTCTCCGAACACGATATCCATCGTGCCGATAATTGCGGAAACATCGGCCAGTTGGTGGCCTTTGCAGATATAATCCATCGCCTGCAAATGCAGAAAGCCCGGGGCGCGGATTTTGGCGCGATAAGGTTTGTTCGACCCATCTGCCACCAGATAGACGCCAAACTCGCCCTTAGGCGCCTCGACAGCGGCATAAACCTCGCCCGCAGGAACGTGGAACCCTTCGGTGTATAGTTTGAAGTGATGGATCAAGGCCTCCATCGAGGTTTTCATTTCGCGCCGTGATGGCGGGGTAATTTTGCCCCGCGCCAAAACATCGCCCGGCTCTGCCCGCAGTTTTGCAATCGCTTGACGGATGATAGCGATGGACTGCGTCATTTCCTCCATGCGGCACAAGTAGCGATCATAGCAATCGCCATTTTTACCGATGGGCACCTGAAAATCAAACTCGTCATAGCATTCATAAGGCTGGCTGCGGCGCAAATCCCACGCAAGGCCAGACCCACGCACCATCACACCTGAAAAACCATAGGCTTGAATATCCGCCTCGGACACCACGCCAATATCCACATTGCGCTGTTTGAAGATACGGTTTTCGGTCAAAAGCGTGTGCAGATCGTCCAGCACTTTTGGAAAGGTCCAAGACCACGCTTCAATATCATCCAAAAGATCGGGCGTCAGATCCTGATGCACACCACCGGGGCGGAAATAGGCCGCGTGCAAACGTGCGCCCGATGCGCGTTCGTAAAACACCATCAGCTTTTCGCGTTCCTCAAACCCCCAAAGCGGCGGGGTCAGAGCGCCCACGTCCATCGCCTGCGTCGTGGTGTTGAGCAAATGGTTCAATATCCGCCCGATTTCGGAAAACAAAACGCGGATCAGGCTGGCGCGGCGCGGCACAACCGTGCCCGTCAGACGTTCAATTGCCAAACACCAAGCGTGTTCTTGGTTCATCGGCGCAACGTAATCCAGACGGTCAAAATAGGGCAGGTTTTGCAGATAGGTGCGACTTTCCATCAGCTTTTCAGTGCCGCGATGCAGCAAACCGATATGGGGATCGCAGCGTTCCACGATCTCGCCATCCAATTCCAACACCAAACGCAACACGCCATGCGCTGCGGGGTGCTGGGGGCCAAAGTTCAGATTGAAATTGCGGATACGCTGTTCGCCTGTCAGCGCATCGTCGAATTTACCATCCATCATGCCATTGCCTCATTCATGTTACGCCGCCATACCTCGGGCAGGGCGGAAAATTCGGACGCGATATAGTCGTATTGGGGACGCAAAAACCGCAATGTTGCGGCGCGCAAAACCGTTGGAAATGCCATAGACGGCCCTTCATGCACGATTTTGTTCACATCAGCATCCCATGCACTGATCCCTAAAAAAGACAAAAGACGCGCAAAGCCAAGCTTCGTCATCAACTCTTCGGTAAACATAACCAAAAGGTCACGCCCAAAAACCCGCTGCAATTTCGGCAGATTGTCCTTGTAATCCCCACGTCGCAACATCCCATGAATGCCCCCCTCACCTTTGCCCGCCAAGGTGCGCCGCAACAAGGCTTCTGCAGTATCTGCGAATGTTTCTGGGGCGCTGCGGGCCGCCGACATGCGAATATGGCTCCAAAGGCGGGCCAAAGGATCACGGATCAAATAGACAATGCGCAGCGGGTTCAGACCTTGCAGGGCTGACATACCCTTGGCACTGATAACAGAATAGGCTGGCGTAAAATCCCCAACCAAACGCCGATCACCAATCCCATCCAAAAGATAGGCGCGAAACAAATCTAGATCAACGCGACCCGCCTCAAGCACCCGCGACCATCCCAACAAATCTGACAGTCGTTCTTGGGCATAGGACGGATTTTCTGGGTTTTCGTTATGACGAAGGCGCACTATTTCTTGCTCAGCGGCCTGCTGCAAATTTGCCCATTGGGCGGGCTTACTGTTGGAAAAATAGTGGTATTCTTTGATTGTTCGCAAATAACAATCAGGGTGTTCACGCAATTGGTCGTGCAGCCAAGACGTTCCCGCCTTGGTCGCACCGACGCAAAACATGAACACCGGTTCTTGCACTGATTCAGCCTTTTTTCTCATCACCGGGCAAGACATACTGCGCCGATTCCCAAGGGGACAGGAAATCAAACTGCCGATACTCTTGCACCAATGTCACAGGTTCATAAACGACGCGCTTTTGGGTTTCATCATAACGCACCTCGGTATAGCCCGTTGTCGGGAAATCTTTGCGCAGCGGATGACCCCGAAAACCGTAATCAGTCAGCAGACGGCGCAGATCGGGGTGGCCTGTGAACAAGAGACCAAACATATCAAACACTTCGCGTTCAAACCAATTGGCTGAAGGATGGATTTCATGGATTGACGGCGTCAGATCTTGGGCGCCCATTTTCACGCGGATGCGCTGATTGGTATACATCGACAAGAAATGATAAACCAAAGTAAAGCGGGGCATTTGATCAGGATGATCAACCGCCGTGATATCCACCAAGCTGTTGAATTTGCACGCCTCATCCACTTTCAGAAAATGGATAAACCCTTCAAGATAGCTGGGATCAATGGTCACATTTAATTCGCCAAAGGCCAATTCATGCGACAAGACAGCCGCACTTTGCTTGCTCTTTATGTGCTCGCCCAATTGGATCAATGCGTCAGACATAGTGTTTCCTTTTCGCAGGCTGCAGTTTCAGCGAACCAAAGTGCCAGTGCGGCGGATTTTGCGCTGCAATTGCAAGATCCCGTATAACAATGCCTCTGCCGTGGGCGGGCATCCTGGAACGTAAATATCAACTGGGACAATACGGTCACAACCGCGCACCACAGAATAGGAATAGTGGTAATATCCACCGCCGTTCGCACAAGAGCCCATCGAAATCACATAACGTGGTTCGGGCATTTGATCGTAAACTTTGCGCAGGGCCGGGGCCATTTTATTGGTCAGCGTGCCGGCAACGATCATCAAATCAGACTGGCGCGGACTGGCGCGGGGCGCGGTGCCAAAGCGTTCCAAATCATAGCGCGGCATGGATGTATGCATCATTTCAACCGCGCAGCAAGCCAGACCAAAGGTCATCCAATGCAAACTGCCATTGCGGGCCCAATTGATGATGTCTTCGGTCGAGGTCAACAAAAACCCCTTATCTTGCAATTCGGCGTTTAGGGCGCGGGTTGCCACCTCGCGGTCAGGGCCAGCCGTATTGGCAGATGTCATCACGCCCATTCCAAGGCCCCCTTCTTCCACTCATAGGCAAAGCCTACAGTCAAAACACCCAAAAACACCATCATCGACCAAAAGCCCGCCATAGACATATCCCCAAAGGCCACTGCCCAAGGGAACAAAAAGGCCACTTCTAAGTCGAAAATGATAAACAAGATCGACACCAGATAGAACCGCACATCGAATTTCATCCGTGCATCGTCAAAAGCGTTAAATCCGCATTCATAGGCCGATACTTTTTCCGGATCAGGATTGCGGACCGCGATCACGGCGGCCGCCAAAATCAGCACAAGGCCAAGTCCCAAGGCCACGGCCAGCAAAACCAAAATCGGCAAATACTCACGAAGCAGTAAATCCACGCGGGGCCCCCTTTGGCAGCAAATTAATTCGGCGCGCGAATGGCGCAGCCGTGCGCTGATCGTTTACCCCCTGATCAAGACGGGGTCAACCAATCCTGCCCTGCATTTTAGCGCCAATTGATTGGAATCGCGAGATGGAATTTCCACTTTTGCGTGAAAGGTCAAAATTTGGGCAGCTTGGCGCGCGATAAGGGGGAATCGCGATGGTGACTTGTATTTCACACGAACAATCCCAAGATGGAAACAAGACTGAAAGGGATTGATATGCGGATGTGGATATCAGCTGGAGTGATGGTTCTGGCGCTGACAACGGCGCTTCATGCCGAAGTGGTGGGGCGTGTCGGCGTGGATTGGGTCGGCAATGATATCGTCATTGAGGCTGTAAAGGACCCAAAAGTAGACGGCGTCACCTGCCACATCACCTATTTTGACAGATCTCTTTGGGACCGCGTCAGCAAAGGAAACTGGTTCGAAGACCCCAGCAATTCATCTATTGCCTGTCGCCAAACAGGCCCCATTAAAATTGGCGATATCGAAACCAGCGCAGGAGGCGAAGTGGTCTTTGCTGAAGGGCGGTCGTTGATCTTTAAGTCTCTGAAGGTGACGCGGATATTTGATCAGAAAAACCAAGTTTTGATTTACCTGACCCATGCCACGGAATTAACCGATGGGTCGGCCAAAATGGCCATCTCGACCGTGCCGCTTTGGAACGCGTTAAAATAGGGGATGCCGCTTTGGGCAAAGCCGCGTACCAAGTACGCGACTTTTGTTATTGAATAACAGGCATATCTGCCGCTTCTGGTTCTGCGCCTTGCCCTACGGCCAAAACTTCGGCGCGGATAATGCGGGCGATCAGGGCCGCATCATCAAGGCTGAATGTTAAAGGCAGGCGCATATCGATCAAACCTGCCAAAATTGCATCGGTTTGGGGCAAATGTTGCGTCTCGGCATAGGCCCAATGTTGATAGCGCGAGGTGAAGGCCACGGGATCAGTTGCACCAAACCATTTCAATTCAACCCCTCGCGCCAAACAGCGGGTCAAAAACGCACCAATCCGCGCTACAGACCAATCTGGCAGCAAAAATTGAAAACTGGATGCGGCATAGCGTTCCTTTTCAGGGCGCGGCACAAGGCGCAGGTGCGGCATATTTTGCAACCCCGCCTCTAGGGTTTGATAAAGTGCCGCCCAGCGCGCCACACGATCCGCCAATAAACCCAACTGCGGCCGCAAAATCGCCGCCCGCAGATTGTCCATCCGCCCAGACACATTGGGCGTCTGCGACCGCAGCCCTTCAAAAACCGACGGATCAGGGGCGGCCCGGTGGCGCGCATAAAGCATATAGCTGCCTGACAGCAAAATCGCCCGCGCCATCACTTTGGGATCATCTGAGATCAAAAAACCACCCTCGCCCGCATTGATATGCTTGTAGGTTTGCATCGAGTAGCAGCCGATCAGTCCATGCCGACCAGATGGCACATCATTCCACGCAGCCCCCATTGTATGGGCGCAATCTTCTATGATTGTGACACCCAAATTACAGCACAGCGCCACAAGTGCCTCCATATCGCAGATATGGCCGCGCATATGTGACAGCATCAATATTTTGGCCCCTGATGTGGCAGCCTTGATCGACAGGTCTTGGAAATCCAGCGTCAAATCGAGGGTGACTTCGACAAAGATCGGCCGCCCCCCAGCGGCGGCAATCGCCCCCGGCACGGGTGCCAAGGTAAAGGCGTTGGTCAAGACCGCGTCGCCCGCCTGCATCCCAATCGCGCGCAAAGCACAGCCCAATGCATAGCCGCCCGAGGCCACAGCAAGACAGTATTTCGCCCCCATCAGAGTTGCAAACTCCTCCTCGAGCAGGGCGGTTTCTGCGATCTCATCGCCTTGGGTGTTATAGCGGTGCAACCGACCATGGCGCAGCACAGCAATCGCGGCCTCTATCCCTGCATCAGGGATGGGTTCTTGTTGGGTAAAGCTGCCTGTAAAGCGCTCGGTCATGTGGTGACCTTAGTGGAGTTTGCGCCGCGCAGGGCATCCGGCACATAGCGGATGAACAAGATAAGTGCAAAAAGCATCATCCCCGCCTCGATGAAAAAGCTGATGCCTGGCGATTGAAAGGTGCGGTCTGGCTGCATGAAATGGCCAAATACTTGGGCAAAAAAGACGGTGCCGCCCAATGTAGCAATCGCCGCCATCCCCGCAAGGCCGCCTTGCAATTCACCTTGGGCGTTATCTGGAACTTTTTTGGATAGGATCGCGGTCAGCATTGGATTGACCAAACCTTCGGGCGCGTGCAAGAAAATGAGGACAAAGACTGCCAAAGTATTCGGGGCCAAACCATAGCCCACCGCCGCAATCACCCCAAAGATCAGCCCGATCAACACAACCCTTGTGGGGCCAAATAGACGCTCTGCGGGCCCTGCAAGACCCCCTTGCACCAAGGCCACCGACAGGCCAAAGACCGCAAGCGATATCCCCACCATCGAGGTCGACCAGCCAAATTTTGCGATCCCCCAATAAGGCCAGATTGCTGGATAGATCGACGTGGCAAAAAACAAAATGAACAAGATCGCACAAAGCGGTAAGACACCTTTATAGGTGGCAAAAACGCGAAAAACGCCAAAGGGATTGGCGCGCCGCCAGTCAAAAGGGCGACGGTTTTCGGCGGCGAGCGTTTCAGGCAAAACGAAATAGCCGTAAATTAAGTTTAACCCTGAAATAAGGGCTGCCGCGTAAAACGGAACGCGCGGGCCATATTCGCCCAAAATGCCGCCCAGCGCCGGGCCAAGGATAAAGCCCAGTCCAAAGGCCGCCCCAACCATGCCAAAATATTTTCCACGCTCTTCTACCGGGGCCACATCGGTTATAAAAGCATTGGCAATGGTCCAACTGGCGCCGCATACGCCCGCCAAAACGCGGCCCACAAAAATCCAAAACAACGTCGGCGCCAAGGCGTGCAGCAGATAATCGAGCCCCAAACCCGCAATCGCCAGCAAAAGCATGGGGCGGCGGCCAAAACGGTCAGAGAGATTTCCCATTAAGGGCCCGCAAGCAAATTGCGCGATCGCATAGGCAAAGGCCATCCATCCTGCCATTATGGCCGCATCAGCCAAATTGATCTGGCCAATGGATTCGATCAATTGCGGCAGGACGGGAATGATGATGCCAAATCCAATGATATCCAATAAAACCGTGATCAACACGAAAACAATCGCGTTTTTGCTGACGGGTTTGGGGGCGGCGACTGACTCCATACCAGATATCTAGCTTGCCTTGATCGGGGCGGCAAGGTGGTCAGAACTGGGGGCTTTGCGCCCCCAGACCCCCGCAGGATATTTTCAAAGAGAAGAAAAACGAGATTTGGGTGGCAAGAGAAGTCCTAAAGAAATCATCTTATGAGATTAGCGCAATCGAGAGTGGGCTGATACTGTCACAGCCCGCATTCAGAATTAATGCGTCTGAGCCGCGATCAGATCACAGGCACCTGCCAATTGGGTCACCGAGCAAACAGGGAGCCGCCGCCCATCTGGACGCAATAGATGTTTTCGCGTGGTCCGCCATCATCGCTTTGCAGGAAGCGCAACGGCTGCGCGAAAGCTAGGATCATGGATGCCGAGCATCAAACAGCCCAAGCGGAGGGCTGTTCGGGACAAAAAGAAAATCGCTCAGCACAAGGGCGCATCAACGCCAAAGCCAAAACGGATCGATTGAAACTTGGGCTGGCGAAATCTTGGGTCTTCGCCACTTTTTTTGGCGGATCAAGCCTTTATCAGCCGCGCGGCCAGATCGGGCAATTCATCAAAATGATAAAGCAAGGCCTCTGGGGCAAGGCGGGCGATATCGTCGCCTTCGGGGCCAAAAGTAACAAGCGCGCAGGGCACAGCCGCCGCGCGCGCGGTCTTGCGGTCAGTTTCCGTGTCGCCCACCAACATAGATCGCGCGATATCCCCACCCGCGCGGCGGACAGATTCGAAATAAGGTACAGGATCGGGTTTGCGGGTGGGCAGGGTATCAGCCCCAATCAAGGCCCCAAAAAAATCCGCGATTCCAAGACGTTGTACCAGCTTGACAGCCAGATATTCGGGTTTATTGGTGCAGATCGCCGTCGCAAAGCCGCGCGCGCGCAATTGTGCAACGGCAGAAATCGCGCCTTCGTAAAGACGCGTATGCACATCAATCGCGCCCTCATAATGGGTCAATAATTTGGGGTAATAATGGGTGATTAGCGTCTCATCCGCGGGCTGCCCCAGTCGATCAAACCCAAGGCGCAGCATGGCGCGCCCACCGTGAAAGGCGGTCAGCTGATCACGCATATCCAAGACATTGGGGTGGCCAATTTCCGCAAAACAGGCATTGGCCGCCGCCAGCAGATCGCCCGATGTATCGGCCAACGTGCCATCCAGATCAAAAACCACAGTTTTCATCTTTGAAACCTATCGTGAAGCAACGCCCCTTGCGATTGCATCATTCCCGCGTAAAACGGGCAGAGCAAAAAAGAAAGAGGCGGTATGACAGTTTCCTTGATTATCTTGGCGGCGGGTTTGGGATCACGGATGAATTCCGATCTGCCCAAAGTGCTGCATCCCGTGGGATCAAGCCCGCTGTTGCATCATGCCTTACAAGCTGGATTATCACTGGAGCCTGCAAAGGTCGTCATTGTGACGGGGCATGGTGCCCACGAGGTCGCCCAAAGTGCACAAAACTTTCATGACGCTTGCGAAACCGTTTTACAAGAACCGCAATTGGGCACGGCCCATGCTGTTTTACAAGCAGCCCCCCTTTTGGCGGATGCCGCGGGTGATGCCATCGTGCTTTATGGCGATACGCCCTTTATTCGCCCTGAAACCTTGGCCGCAATGATCGAGGCGCGCGCACGCTATGATCTGGTTGTCTTGGGGTTCAAGGCCGCGGACCCTGCACGTTATGGCCGCCTGATTGCCAAAGGCACGGATTTGCAGAAAATTGTCGAATACAAAGATGCATCCGCCAACGAACGCGCCATCACACTGTGCAATTCAGGGGTGATTTGTGCAGATCGAGGCGTTTTGATGGATTTGGTCGCCCGCGTCGGAAATGAAAATGCGGCAGGCGAATATTATCTGACCGATATTGTAGAGATTGCCGCGCGTGATGGGCGCAAGGCAGGTGTGGTTTTATGTGATGAGGCCGAGACGATGGGCATCAACACCCGCGCTGAATTGGCCCGCGCCGAGGCCGCCTTTCAATCACGAATGCGCGCCGAGATGTTGGAAAACGGCGTCACCATGACTGCGCCCGAAACTGTGTTTTTTGCTATGGATACCTATGTTGGTCGTGATGCGATCATTGGACCAAATGTCATCTTTGGCCCGCGTGTCACGGTCGAATCTGGGGCAGAGTTGCGCGCCTTTTGTCATCTGGAAGGCTGCCATATTTCGCGTGGGGGGGTTATCGGCCCCTTTGCGCGGTTGCGCGCGGGCACCGAGTTGGCCGAAGATGTCCATGTCGGAAATTTTGTCGAAATCAAAAATGCGATTTTGGATGAGGGCGTCAAGGTCGGCCATCTGTCCTATTTGGGCGATGCGGATGTGGGCGAATTCACCAATATCGGCGCGGGGACCATTACGTGCAATTATGATGGGGTGATGAAACACCGCACCACCATCGGCAAGCGCGCCTTTATCGGATCAGACACAATGCTTGTGGCCCCTGTGCGCGTGGGCCATGATGCCTTGACGGGGTCAGGATCTGTCATCACCGAAGATGTGCCTGATGCCGCCGTCGCCCTTGGGCGGGCCAAACAGATTAATAAATTGGGGCTTGCGCCGAAATTATTTGAAAAACTGAAACAAATCAAAGCCAACTTGCAAAAGGGGCAATAAATGTGTGGAATTATAGGGGTTTTGGGCGATCATGAATGCGCGCCTTTGTTGGTTGAGGCGCTCAAACGGCTGGAATATCGCGGCTATGATTCATCAGGAATCGCCACGGTGCAAAATGGCCAACTGGATCGCCGCCGTGCGGTGGGCAAATTGGTCAATCTGTCAGATCTTTTGGTTCATAACCCCTTGGCCGGCAAAGCGGGGATCGGCCATACCCGCTGGGCCACCCATGGGGCAGCCACGACGGGCAATGCGCATCCCCATTCCTGCGGCCCTGTCACAGTGGTCCACAACGGAATTATCGAAAACTTTCGCGCCTTGCGGGCCCAACTGGCAGAATATGGCCTGACCCCAAACAGCGATACGGACACCGAAACGGTGGCCATGCTTTGCGCCCATCACATGGCCCAAGGATTGCCGCCCCGTGACGCGGTGCGCGCCACAGTGGCCCAGTTGGACGGCGCCTTTGCCTTGTTGTTTTTGTTCCAAGACGAAGATGATTTGATGATTGCCGCGCGCAAAGGCAGTCCTTTGGCCATCGGCCATGGCACGGGCGAGATGTTTGTTGGTTCAGATGCCATTGCTTTGGCACCCATGACCGATCAGATCACCTATTTGGACGAGGGCGACATCGCCTTTGTCACGCGCAAAGGTGCAGAAATCTATAATGCGGCGGGCCACTTAGTCCACCGCCCTATCCAAAAGATCGAAACCCAAACCACGTTGATTGATAAAGCAGGTCATAAGCATTTTATGACCAAGGAAATTTTTGAACAGCCCACCGTAATGGCTGAGGCTTTGGCGCGCTATGCCCCGCATGGATTGCCGATATTCCCTGAAATCTTGGATTTTTCCCGCTTTGACCGGGTGGTGATGGTGGCGTGCGGGACGGGGTTTTATTCCTGCCTGACGGCCAAATATTGGTTTGAACAGATTGCGGGCATCCCATGCGAGGTCGATGTTGCATCCGAATTTCGCTATCGCGAGCCGCCTGTCACGCCGCGCACGCTGGCAATCTTTGTCAGCCAATCAGGCGAAACAGCCGATACTCTGGCGGCGCTGCGCTATATGACGGGCAAGGCGGATTTGGTCGCAAGTCTGGTCAATGTCGGCACATCAACGATTGCGCGCGAATCCGATCTGGCCTTGGCGATTTTGGC
>CAWUUC010000050.1:0-3511 GCA_963924905.1 uncultured Paracoccaceae bacterium | reverse complement strand
AGAGAACGGGCAAATGCGTCAGGCCAATTCCTGCCTGATCTGCTGCGGCAAAAATTCTTGCTGATAACTCGCTTAGATGATCATAACGCGCGCCGTTCGCGCCGTGGTGCAGGTAATGAAATTCGCCCACTGCGGCAAAGCCTGCCTCTTGCATTTCCACAAAGGCCATAGCTGCAATTGCTTGGATATGATCGGGGGTTAGATGCGAAACAAAGCGATACATCAAATCGCGCCATGTCCAAAAACTGTCACGCCCTGCGCTGCGATATTCGGTCATCCCTGCCATGGCGCGCTGAAATGTATGGCTGTGCAGATTGGATAATGCTGGCAACAAGGTCTTGACATGAGTGTCTTGTGGCAAAGGTTGTGCGCCCGTCTTGATCGCGGTGATGCGCCCAGACGTCACGCTGATCCGCACATCATCGGCCCATCCTGTGGCCAGCAATGCGTGTTTTGCGAAAATCATGACTGCTCCTTATGTCTAGACATAATATGTATAATCGCATACATAAAGACACGGCAATAAAAATCTGGGGTGTGCGTTGTTGCAGAATTCACAAGTCTTAACGGGTTTGCGTGCGGCAACGATGGGTCGGGTGATTTCAAATGCAGCCCTGATTTTGCGGTCAGGGCAGATTGATTGGATTGGGCCCCAAAGTGATTTGCCCAAGCATGATCTGCCAATCCGTGATTTGGGCGGGCGATTGGTTACGCCCGCCTTTATTGATTGTCACAGCCATATCATCCACGGCGGCCATCGCGCGGATGAATTCGAGATGCGGCTAAAAGGGGCCAGTTACGCACAGATCGCGCAAGCGGGCGGCGGCATTTTGTCGACCGTCAAAGCCACAAGATCAGCGTCTGAGGATGATTTGATCGCGGCGGCCTTGCCCTTTGTCGATGCACTGATCGCGGAATCAGTGGCGGTGATTGAGGTGAAATCTGGCTATGGCCTAGACGCAGATACAGAACTGAAAATGCTGCGAGCAGCACGTCGGATTGGGCAAATAAGGCCCGTTGTCATAAAAACCACTTATCTGGCCGCCCACGCCGTGCCACCCGAATATGACGGCCAGTCAGACGCCTATTTGGATCACATCTGCATCCCGACCTTGGCCCTTGCACATGCCCAAGGTTTGGTGGATGCGGTGGATGGGTTTTGCGAGACAATCGCCTTTACGCCCGCCCAAATTGCGCGATTGTTTGATGCTGCCCGCGCTATGGGTTTGCCTGTCAAATTGCACGCTGAACAATTGTCCAATTTGGGGGGTGCTGCGCTTGCAGCGGGATATGGCGCGCTCTCGGCGGATCATCTGGAATATTTGGACGAGGAAGCGGCGCGGGCGATGGCTGCGGCAGGCACTGTGGCGGTTCTGTTGCCCGGTGCATTTTATACGCTGCGCGAGCGTCAGTTGCCGCCCATTGATCTGTTGCGCAAATATGGCGTGGCGATGGCTGTGGCCAGTGATATGAACCCAGGATCATCGCCCATGGCCTCGGTCCTGATGGCGATGAACATGGCTTGCACGCTGTTTCGCATGACCCCAGATGAGGTTTTTGCAGGCGTGACCGCCCATGCGGCAACGGCGCTGGGCCTAACCGATCGCGGGCAATTGATCGCGGGGCAGGTGGCCGATTTGGCCATCTGGAACGCAACCCACCCCAATGAACTGTCCTATCGCATCGGCTTTAATCCCCATTATCAACGCATTTTCGCGGGGCAAATATGATTACCCTTACACCAGGTCAGACCAGTTTGGCCGAATTGGCGCAGGTTTATTTTGATGAAATGCCAGTCACGTTGCACCCCTCAGCGCGCCCCGCCATTGAGGCCGCGGCAGCCGTGATTTCCACTGCGGCGGCGGGGGATGCCCCCGTTTACGGCGTCAACACGGGCTTTGGCAAATTGGCCTCTCTGCGGATTGCGCCCAGCGATACCATGATCTTACAGCGCAATCTGATCTTGTCGCATTGCGCGGGTGTGGGTGATCCCATCTCGCGTCGCCATGCGCGGCTGATGATGGTGCTGAAACTGCTCAGCCTTGGGCGCGGCGCATCTGGTGTGCGCTGGGCCTTGATCGAGTTGTTGCAAGATATGTTGGCGCGGGGCGTTACGCCGCAAATTCCCGCCCAAGGGTCGGTGGGCGCCTCGGGCGATTTGGCCCCTTTGGCGCATATGGCGGCGGTGATGATTGGCGAGGGCATGGCGGAATATAAAGGTCAAGTGGTGTCGGGCGCAGCGGCCATGGCCGAGGCAGGTCTATCCCCCGTCGCCTTGGGCCCAAAAGAGGGGTTGGCACTGATCAACGGCACCCAGTTTTCAACGGCCTTCGCGCTGGCGGGGTTGTTTGACGGCTGGAACGCCGCGCAAAGTGCGCTGATCATATCGGCAATGTCGACGGATGCGATCATGGGCTCCACCGCGCCCCTACATCCCGAAATCCACGCTCTGCGCGGCCATGCGGGCCAGATAGAGGCCGCAGCGCTGATGCGCGGTTTGCTGGCGGGATCTGAAATTCGTGACAGTCACTTGACCGATGACGCCCGCGTTCAAGACCCCTATTGCATCCGCTGTCAGCCCCAAGTGACGGGGGCTGCGATGGATGTTTTGCGGATGGCGGCGCGCAGTTTGGAAATAGAGGCGAACGCGGCCACCGATAATCCATTGGTCTTGGGAAATGATATCATTTCAGGCGGGAATTTTCATGCCGAACCTGTGGGTTTTGCGGCCGATATGATCGCGCTGGCGTTGTCGGAAATTGGCGCGATTGCACAGCGTCGCGTGGCCTTGATGGTCGATCCTGTTTTGTCATTCAATCTGCCCGCATTTTTGACGCCGAAACCTGGCCTAAATTCGGGCTTGATGATTGCCGAGGTGACGACCGCTGCCTTGATGAGCGAAAATAAACATATCGCCATGCCATGCGTGACCGATTCCACCCCCACATCGGCCAATCAAGAAGATCATGTGTCGATGGCCGCCCATGGGGCAGTACGTTTGGGCAAAATGGTTGCGAATTTGAACGTGATCCTTGGGGTTGAGGCGATTTGTGCCGCCCAAGGGATCGAATTTCGCGCGCCGTTACGCACATCCAAACCCTTGGCTGGCGTGGTCACGGCCTTGCGCGCCCAAGTGCCTGCTTTGATCGAAGATCGCTATATTGCCCCTGATCTGACAGCGGCGGCAGCGTTAATTGCATCGGGTGATCTGCGCCGCGCTGCAGGTCTGACGGTGGCGATATGATCCGCGTCGTTGCAGGCGATAGCCCCGTGATTTTGGCTATGCCGCATGGCGGTACATTTGTGCCAGATGACATCTTTGCGCGACTGAATGCGCGGGGGCAGCAATTGGCCGACACAGATTGGCATATTGATCAATTATATGCGGGGCTCTTGCCGTCGGCGACAACGGTCGCCGCCCAATTTCATCGCTATGTCATTGATGCCAATCGTGGGCCTGACGACGCCTCGTTATATCCGGGGCAAAACACCACGGGACTTTGCCCTGTGA
>CAWUUC010000049.1:0-2864 GCA_963924905.1 uncultured Paracoccaceae bacterium | reverse complement strand
ATTTGCCTTATACATCTGTGCAAACCGCCCGCACTGCCCTGCCTGGGGCACAATATATGCATTGGACCTAAAAAATGATCAGCGCGATCATCTTTGACAAAGACGGCACCTTGTTTGATTTTACAGCCAGCTGGGGGGCGTGGACCCAAGGGTTTTTGGGCGCTGTGGCAACCTCGCCTGATCATCGTGCCGCATTGGCGCAGGCCTTGGGATTTGATTTGGCAACGCAGCGTTTTGCCAAAACCAGCCCCGTGATCGCCAAAACCACGCCCGAGATCGCTGATGTGGTGGTGCCCTTTTTGCCCGATATGTCTGTCTCGGACATAAACGCTGTGATGAACGAACAGGCCAAACAGGCGATGATGCAGCCCGTTGCCGATTTGGCCCGTGTTTTGGCTGACTTGCGCGGACGCGGTTTGCGCCTGGGGGTGGCGACCAACGACACCGAGGCGCCCGCCCAGGCCCATCTTTCTGCGGCTGGGGTGCTAGAGATGTTTGATTTTGTGGCCGGCTGTGATTCGGGTTGGGGTGGCAAACCCGCCCCAGGGCAATTGCTGGCCTTTGCACAACATTTAGGAATTGATCCAGCACAGGCCGCGATGGTGGGCGATAGCACGCATGATTTACACGCCGCCCGCGCGGCAGGAATGGCCGCCGTTGCCGTCCTGACAGGTGTCGCCGAGGCGGATGAACTTGCCCCTCATGCCGACGTCGTTCTGGCCGATATTGGCGGTATTGCCGCATGGCTTGATCAGATTTCACACGAAAACGACATTTAACGTCGCGGGTGTTGTGCGCATTCCTTGGCGCAATGGTTCATCTTGGACAAAATTGACCAAACAGGAACCGCCATGAGCCAAGATCACGCCCCAAGACGCCGCGCTGGCGGACGCGCAGGCAATCAATCCCGCGCGGGCAGCGCCGCCATTGATCAAATGCCATGGCGCATTCCCGTCAACACCGACCGCCCAACCGAGCCTTTGGATGCTGATGGGGTGCTGGCCATTCACCGCGGTGCGATGCGTATCCTGAAGGAAATCGGGATCGAATTTTTGAACCCCGAAGCGGCCGAGATCATGCGTAAAGCCGGCTGCAAGGTCACGGGCACAAATGTCAAAATGGACGAAGAATTTGTGATGGAAATGGTGGGCCATGCGCCCGCCAGTTTCACCATGACCCCCCGCAATCCTGCACGCGAATTGGTGATGGGCGGCAATCATATGCTGTTTGTCAATGTCAGCTCTCCTCCCAATGCATGGGATCTTGATCGGGGCAAACGGTCAGGCGATTTTGCCACCTTCAAGGAATTTATGAAACTGACCCAATACTTTAACTGCATCCATATTGCGGGCGGCTATCCAGTTGAACCCGTCGATATTCATGCATCAGTGCGCCACCTCGATTGTCTATATGAAAAACTGACCCTGACGGATAAATTGGTCCATGCCTATTCGCTTGGGGCCGAACGGGTCGAAGATGTGATGGAGATGGTCCGCCTTGCCGCCGGGCTGACCCAAGATGAATTTGACGCCAAGCCGCGGATGTTCACCAATATCAATTCCGTCTCACCCTTGCAGCATGACTATCCGATGCTGGACGGGGCCATGCGATTGGCGCGCCGTGGTCAACCTGTGGTAATCACCCCCTTTACCTTGGCGGGGGCAATGGCACCGGTGACGATGTCGGGCGCAGTGGCGCTCTCTTTGGCCGAAGGATTGGCTGCCGTCGCCTTGCTGCAATATATCAACCCAGGTTGCCCTGTGGCCCTCGGCACCTTTACCAGCAATGTTGATATGAAATCAGGCGCACCCGCCTTCGGCACGCCTGAATATATGCGGGCAACACAGATGACGGGGCAATTGGTGCGCTTTTATGGCTTGCCGATGCGCTCCTCTGGGGTTTGCGCGGCCAATGTGCCGGATGGGCAATCCATGTGGGAAACCTCGAACAGCCTTTGGGCCGCAGTCCAAAGCCGCAGTAATATGGTCTATCATGCGGCGGGTTGGTTGGAAGGTGGGCTGATTGCCAGCCCCGAAAAGTTTGTGATGGATTGCGAAGTATTGCAAATGATCCAGCGCTATTTCGAATCTGCAACAACGGCGACAACTGACGATGACATCGCCTTTGATGCCATCCGCGAGGTGGGCGCGGGCGGGCATTACTTTGGATGCCAACACACCCAAGATCGCTATCAAACCGCCTTTTATGCGCCTTTTGTATCCGATTGGCGCAATTACGAGGCCTGGCAACAAGATGGCGCTGTGGAAACCCCAGAACGCGCCAACCGCATCTATAAACAAATCTTGGCAGAGTTTGTGGCCCCCGAAATCAATGGCGATCACGCCGAAGCCTTGCGCCAATTTGTGGCCAAACGCAAACAAGAAGGCGGTGCGCCGACTGATTTCTAGACCTCTGGTTTTCTTCTCTTTTCAAATATCCTCGGGGGGACGCGCTCTTGCGCGTGGGGGGCAGAGGCCCCCTTTTGCGGGGCGATCAAGACATTTGCGAGTTCGACGCAAATGTCGAACGAATTTTCAAAAAATACCATTCATAAAACTGCCGGTTCCCTTCGCTCCCCTCCACACTTGCGGACATTTCTTAACCCTTTAACCCTATTC
Organism: uncultured Paracoccaceae bacterium; assembly: GCA_963924905.1. Lineage (GTDB taxonomy): Bacteria > Pseudomonadota > Alphaproteobacteria > Rhodobacterales > Rhodobacteraceae > Cypionkella. The sequence continues at coordinate 246 of CAWUUC010000049.1, read as the reverse complement.
TTTTGGATATATCCTTGGACAGGGACCTGCAGTGCCATGCTTGGCTTTATCAATCGCGCTATAGAATGCTTTATCCGCGACACTTATGGCGACGGGCAATGGGCGCGGGTGGTGATGGGCGCTGGTCTGACCTATGATCGGTTCGAGCCGATGTTGCGCTATGACAGCGAGGTGACCAACAGACTTATTTTGGCTGCTGCAACGGTGCTGGATCGCCCGCGTGACAGTATTTTAGAAGATATGGGC
>CAWUUC010000048.1:0-3541 GCA_963924905.1 uncultured Paracoccaceae bacterium | reverse complement strand
GCATGGTTCCAGGAGAGTGACATGACCTATGATGTGATCGTAATCGGCGGCGGCCCTTCTGGGGCCACAGCGGCAAATGATTTGGCGCGCTCAGGTGTTGATGTGGCCTTTTTAGACCGCGCGGGGCGGATCAAACCTTGTGGCGGGGCGATCCCGCCACGCTTGATCGAAGATTTCAGCATTCCTGACAGTCGGATCGTGGCCAAGATCGAAACGGCCCGCATGATTTCGCCCACACAGCGCCATGTCGATATCCCGATTGAAAACGGATTTGTCGGCATGGTCGACCGCGAACATTTCGACGAGTTTTTGCGCGCGCGTGCCGTCTCGAATGGGGCGACGCGTCTGACCGGCACCTATTTGCGTATAGAGCGCGACAGCCAAGGCACCCACGTGGTCTACCGCGACAAGGCCAGTGGCGATGAAATGCGCTTGGCCACCAAATTGGTCATCGGTGCTGATGGGGCGCGATCCAATGTCGCCAAAACCGAAGTGCCCGGAGGCGATAAAATCCCTTATGTGATTGCCTATCATGAAATCGTCAAAGCGCCTGCTGGCAATGCGCTTTATAATCCTGTGCGCTGCGATGTGATTTATGACGGCAAGATCAGCCCAGACTTCTATGGCTGGGTCTTTCCGCATGGTGACCAGGTCAGCATCGGCATGGGAACGGGGATTGATGGCATTGATCTGAAGCAGGCAACGGCGGATCTGCGGGCCAGTTCTGGTTTGACCGATTGCGAAACCATTCGCCGCGAAGGCGCGCCCATTCCATTGCATCCAATGGATCGCTGGGACAATGGCCGCGATGTCGTTTTGGCGGGGGATGCGGCGGGCGTTGTTGCGCCCTCATCTGGTGAGGGGATTTATTACGCCATGATGGGGGGGCGCGTTGCGGCCACGGCGGCGCAGGCGACCTTAGCCACGGGGCGCGCGTCAAAATTACGGATCGCGCGCAAGACCTTTATGCGCGAACATGGCACCGTGTTTAAGGTGCTGCGATCCATGCAGGACGCCTATTATAAATCAGACGAACGTCGCGAGCGTTTCGTCAGCCTGTGTCACGATGTCGACGTCCAACAACTGACATTCGAGGCCTATATGAACAAAAAATTGGTCAATGCCCGCCCCTTGGCGCATTTGAAAATTGGCTTTAAGAATATATCCCATCTGATGGGATTTGTGGCGCCTGAACACATATGACAGAAATGGTTCCTGCATGGGTCGACGGCGTGTTGACCCCCGTTGAAAAACTGGCCGTGCATCAGCGCGGCCTGCGCCATATGGCTGTGTCTGTCTTTGTGTTGGATGGGTCCAAGATTTTGCTGCAACGCCGCGCTTTGGGCAAATATCACACCCCGGGTCTTTGGACCAACACCTGTTGCACCCATCCGCGTTGGGGCGAAGACCCCAGTATTTGCGCCACCCGCCGCCTGAACGAAGAAATGGGCATTACAGGTCTTGTGATGCAATCGGCAGGTCAGATCGAATACCGCGCCGATGTGGGAAATGGTTTGATCGAACATGAATTGGTCGATGTCTTTGTCGCATCCGCCAGCCAAGATCTGGCTCAGGCGTTAAACCCTGCCGAGGTGATGGCATCAAAATGGATTGAGCGCGCCGATTTGGCCAAACAGGTCCAACAAAACCCCGAAAGCTTTACCCCTTGGTTGCGGATATATCTAGAGGCGGGGGTTGGCGAATTGGCCATCGCTTAACCGCCTAGTTTATGACAGCCACGACCATTTATGTGTTTATTCTGCGGCTCAAATGTCTTATGCAAGGCACTGATTAAACGTAATATTACGCCGCCCATCGGGCATAATTTTTGAAAGCTGTGCGAAATTATGATGACACCTGTGATACTATGTGGTGGCTCTGGGACGCGGTTGTGGCCGCTGTCGCGCAAATCCTATCCAAAGCAATTTGCATCATTGATGGGCAAAAAGACGCTGTTTCAGCTGTCGGCAGAGCGCGTCACGGGGCCTGATTTTGCCGCCCCAATTGTGGTCACGGGGGCAGATTACCGCTTTATTGTGGTTGAACAATTGCAGTCGATTGGCATTGACCCCGGGGCGATTTTGATCGAACCCGAAGGACGCAATACCGCACCCGCGATCTTGGCCACCGCTTTGTTTTTGCAAAACAAAGATCCAGATGCCGTGATGCTGATATTGCCTTCAGATCATGTGGTCCCCAATATTGCCGCCTTTCACCAAGCCGTGGCGCAGGGTTTGGCTGCGGTGGAACAGGGCCAATTGATCACCTTTGGCATTCGTCCCACGCATGGGGAAACGGGCTATGGTTATCTGGAATTGGCCAGTGGCACAGGGCGTGATGTGATCCCCCTCAAGGGGTTTGTCGAAAAGCCCAACGCCGCACGCGCAGAGGAAATGGTCAAGGCAGGATCGTTTTTGTGGAACGCTGGTATCTTTATGTTCAAGGCCAAAGATATCATCGCCGCCTTTAAAAAGCACGCAGCTACCCTGACAGGGCCGATTTCTGATGCGGTCGCACAGGGCAGTGTTGATCTGGGTTTTTTTCGTCTGGCCCCAGAACCTTGGGCAAAAGCGCAAGATATTTCCATTGATTACGCAGTCATGGAAAAAGCTGATAATTTGTCCGTGGTGCCATTTGATGCGGGCTGGTCTGATTTGGGGGGCTGGGATGCGGTTTGGCGCGAAAGTGTCAAGGATGGGGATGGGGTGGCCTCCTATGGCAATGTCACCACGATTGATTGCAAAAACACCCTTCTGCGGTCGGACAGCGATCGCCTAGAGGTGGTGGGCATCGGATTGGAAAATATTTTTGCCGTCGCGATGAACGATGCGGTTTTGATTGCGGATATGCGATCTGCCCAAGATGTCAAAAAAGCGGTTGATCTTTTGCGCGCCAAAGGCTCGGGTCAAGCAACGACCTTTCCAAAAGATCATCGCCCTTGGGGATGGTTTGAAAGTCTGGTTATCGCTGATCGATTCCAAGTCAAACGCATCCATGTCAATCCGGGCGCATCTTTGTCGTTGCAATCGCACCATCACCGCGCTGAACATTGGATCGTGGTTTCTGGCACGGCCGAGGTGACGATTGATGGCAAGGTTCAGTTGGTGGCCGAAAATCAATCGGTCTATATCCCACTGGGCGCAATTCATCGGATGAAAAACCCCGGCAAAGTGTCCATGGTTTTGATCGAGGTGCAAACGGGCGTGTATTTGGGCGAAGATGACATTATTCGCTACGATGACGTTTATGCGCGCGGGCAGGGGGCAAAGGGTTAGACGGCCCCCCAAAAGATCTGTCGCAACTGTCCCTTTTAACGGGGTGTTTTAGCAATTTTCGCAAGCAAGTCTGACAGGCCATGCTAGGTTTAGCACCGAATCGTGTGCAACGTAGGAAAACCGCCCATGTCTTATGCCATTCTTGCCCGCCAACCCGGTGATAGCAGCGTTTTGGACCGTGTCGACCGCCCTGTGCCGCAGCCTGCTGCGGGGCAGGTCGTGATCCGCCACGGTGCGATTGGGGTGAATTTCATTGATATTTACTT
>CAWUUC010000047.1:0-4008 GCA_963924905.1 uncultured Paracoccaceae bacterium | reverse complement strand
AAAATATCCTCAGGGGGTGAGGCGCAGCCGAGGGGGAGCGAGCGCCCCCTTTACCGAGTTTAATCTGCAGGCATCAAGGCATCAATAAGCGCCAAAGCCTCTGGCGTGTCCCATTCAGCATCACCAATCATACGCGCCACTTCTTGGCCTTTTGGGTTTAAGATGATCGTAACAGGCAAACCCAATATCCCAATTTTTGATGCCAATGCCATTTTTGGATCGCGCAGTTGTGGTAGGTTAGACACCCCGACCTCATCTGTGAACCGCGTGATCTGCGGTACAAGGTTGCGCCCTGTAGCGATCAAGACGACCTGTAAATCTGGCATTTCCTGTGCCAGTCGTCCAATAGACGGCATTTCAGCGCGGCAGGGCGCGCACCAAGTCGCCCAAAAGTTGACAAGCGTCCAACGCCCCTCAAACTGTGTCAAATCTTGTGCTGCATCCGTTAAATCTACCAATTCGATCAAGGGCATATCTTTTGGTGCCGCATGAAGCACCATTTTCTTCATATCGCCCACCAAGAGTGCGGAAAGATCCGAAGCATTTGCACCATGTGCAAAGCCTGTATAAAGAAACACAGCAACCATATTCCGCAAGGCCCGTCTCATGAGCAATCCCCCTAAATCTGACGCCGCCAATAGCATGTGGGGCGGGCGTTTTGCCAGTGGCCCTGATGCGATTATGACCGCGATCAATGCCAGTATCAGTTTTGATCAGCGTCTTTATGGCCAAGATATTGCAGGTTCGCGCGCGCACGCCGCGATGTTGGCGCATCAAGGCATTATCACATCTAAGGATGCCGAGGCGATCCGCGAAGGGCTGCTCACGATATTGTCAGAAATTGAAAGTGGACAGTTTACCTTTTCAACTGCGCTTGAAGATATTCACCTGAACATCGAAAGCCGTCTGACTGATTTGGTTGGCGAGGCCGGCAAACGTCTGCACACCGCCCGTTCACGCAATGATCAAGTGGCAGTGGATTTTCGTCTTTGGGTGCGCGATCAATGTGACGCGGCCGTCCAAGGTCTGACGGCATTGATGCGGGCCTTTACCGATCAGGCGATAGCGGGTGCGGATTGGGTCATGCCTGGTTTCACCCATCTGCAAACCGCCCAGCCCGTCACATGGGGCCATCATATGCTGGCCTATGTCGAAATGTTATCACGCGACAAATCCCGCTTTGAAGATGCGCGCAGACGGATGAACGAATGTCCATTGGGTGCGGCGGCTCTTGCGGGGACATCTTTTCCGATTGATCGCGACATGACGGCAGCCACTCTAGGGTTCGATCGTCCCACGGCAAACAGCCTTGATTCTGTCTCTGATCGTGATTTTGCGTTGGAATTTCTGGCAGCTTCAAGCATTTGTGCGATGCATCTGTCGCGCTTTGCCGAAGAATTGGTGATTTGGTCCTCGGCGCAGTTTCGGTTTGTGCGCCTGTCGGACAAATGGACGACGGGCAGTTCCATCATGCCGCAAAAGAAAAATCCTGACGCAGCAGAATTATTGCGCGCCAAATTGGGACGGATTTTGGGGGCCACAGTGGCGCTGTTTACCATTATGAAGGGTCTGCCATTGACCTATTCTAAGGATATGCAAGAAGATAAAGAACAGGTCTTTGATGCCGCTGACACGTTGATGTTGGCCTTGGCCGCAATGACTGGGATGGTGGGCGATATGACGGCCAATCGTGATGTTTTGGCCGCATCGGCTGCATCGGGGTTTTCGACCGCGACAGATTTGGCGGATTGGCTGGTCCGCACTCTCAACCTGCCCTTCCGCGAGGCGCACCACGTCACAGGCACGTTGGTTGCTATGGCCGAAGCCAAGGGCTGTGACTTACCCGATTTAACCTTGACGGATATGCAAACGGTTCATGCTGGGATCACCGCGGCTGTGTTTGAGGTCTTGGGTGTTGAAAATTCGATCAGATCGCGTCTATCTTACGGCGGAACATCGCCCATTCGCGTGATGGAACAAGCATTGCGCTGGAAAGGCCATCTTGGCTGAGTCAATCTTTCTACATCGTTTGAAAGGATTCATTATGGCACGTTATTATCTGATTTTGTCATTATCGCTGGCGGGCTGTGTAACGGATCCGCGCTTGAATGCTGGGCTATCAGTTGGAACTGACGGGGTACGCATGGCACCATCGGTTCAGGCGGGTGTGGGCGGTGGTTTGTTGCAATTCACCCCTGGCCTATGATGCGCGCTGTTTTATTGATCACAGTTTTGCTTCTGACCGCCTGCGGGGTGGATGGTGCGCCAGAACGGCCTGCAGCTAAAACAGGGATCACTGTCACAGGTCAGGCCACAGTCGGTGTTGCACGCAACGGTGGCTAAGCGTGATTGCAGCGGGCGCGGGTTCTGCTATATCGGGCAAGATCATCAACAGGGGCGCCGCAAATGGATCATTTTCTATATAAAAACGGCCATTTGCACGCCGAAGATGTCGCCTTGCGCGATATCGCGGCGTCCGTTGGGACACCCTTTTATTGTTATTCAACAGCGACCCTTTCGCGTCATTATCAACTCTTCACCGAGGCGCTGTCACCACTGCCCCATTTGGTCTGTTTTGCCATTAAATCCCTATCCAATATCGCGGTTCTAAAGACATTGGGTGATTTGGGGGCGGGGATGGATGTCGTATCAGGCGGCGAATATATGCGTGCCCGTGCGGCGGGCGTATCGGGAGATAAAATCGTTTTTTCAGGCGTTGGCAAAACGCGCGCAGAAATGAAGCTAGCGCTGATGGGTGGTATTCGGCAGTTCAACGTGGAATCCGAACCCGAAATGCGCGCCCTGTCTGAAGTGGCGCTGTCACTTGGCGTCGTGGCCCCCATAACCATTCGCATCAATCCAGATGTTGATGCCCGCACGCATGAAAAAATCGCGACGGGCAAAAAGGAAAATAAATTCGGCATTCCCATCAACCGCGCCAGCGCGGTTTACGCCGAGGCCGCAACCCTTAAAGGGCTGCAGGTGATCGGAATTGATGTGCATATCGGCAGTCAACTGACAGAATTGGAACCCTTTGAGCAAGCCTATCTCAAGGTTGCTGATCTGACCACGCGACTGCGCGCCGAAGGGCACACGATCAGCCGTCTGGATTTGGGCGGCGGCCTTGGTATTCCTTATACCCGCAGCAATGAAGCCCCCCCCCTTCCAGTGGATTACGGCGCCTTGATCAAACGCACAGTGGGACATTTAGGTTGCGAGATTGAGATCGAACCAGGCCGCTTGATTTCAGGCAATGCAGGCGTTTTGGTGTCTAAAGTCATCTATGTTAAAAATGGTGAAGGCCGCGATTTTCTGATTGTCGATGCCGCGATGAATGATCTTGTGCGCCCGTCCATGTATGGCGCGCATCACGATATCGACCCATTGATTGAACCCGCGCCCGCAAGCGCAGCCCAAGATTACGATGTTGTGGGTCCAGTCTGTGAAACTGGCGACACCTTTGCCAAGGGGCGCCCCCTTGCGCCATTGGCCGAAGATGATCTGATCGCCTTTCGCTCGGCAGGGGCTTATGGCGCGGTGATGTCGTCGGAATATAACACGCGCCCCTTGATCCCCGAAGTTTTGGTAAAAGGAGATCAATTTGCCGTTATCCGCGCACGCCCTAGTTTTGACGAAATGCTAAAACGCGATACCATCCCTGAATGGCTTTGATCTTGGCGAGGATATGGCACAAACCGATCCAGCACTAAACGGGGTTAAAAACCCCTTGCGGCTGACATGGGTCGGGCTTTGGGCCGAAGTGCTGACGCATGCCTTTTGGCCGTTGTGGACGGTCTGTTTGTTGGCTTTAACGGCCTTAGGCTTCGGCGCGTTGAACGTCTTACCGCTTGAAATGGCGTGGTTTTCCTTACTTGTCTTTGCAACTGCCATAGCCTTTGGCATATGGTATGGGGCGCGGCATTTTTATTGGCCTGTGCAGGCGCAGGCAGTGGCGCGGCTTGACGCCACCTTGCACGGACAACCTCTTGCAGCGCTGCAAGATGCCCA
>CAWUUC010000046.1:0-2811 GCA_963924905.1 uncultured Paracoccaceae bacterium | reverse complement strand
ATCGCCCACCACGGTGGATGTGCCATGGCTGTTGATATAGTCAATCTTGCGCCCTTCTGGCAGGGTCGACAGCGCCAGCCGCATAGAGCGCTCTCCGCCCTCGCCACTTGGGGCCACCATGTCATGCCCATCAGATGTCGCACCATAGCCGGTTACTTCGCCATAAATCTTGGCCCCGCGCGCCAAGGCATGGCTCAATTCCTCTAAGACAACAACGCCGCCGCCACCTGCAATCACAAATCCGTCGCGCGTCGCATCATAGGTGCGGCTGGCCGTGGTGGGCGCATCATTATACTTGGACGACATCGCCCCCATCGCGTCAAATAGGCAAGATAAAGTCCAATCTAACTCTTCACCGCCGCCCGCAAAGACGATATCTTGCTTGCCCATCTGGATCTGCTCGACGCCATTGCCGATGCAATGCGCCGATGTCGAACAGGCCGAAGTGATTGAATAATTCACACCCTTGATCTTAAAGGGCGTCGCCAAACAGGCCGAATTGGTCGATGACATACAGCGCGTGACCATAAATGGGCCCATGCGTTTGGGCGCGCCCTTGTTGATCACCGCATCAAACGCGGCAAAAAAGTTGCTGGTGGATGGACCGCCCGACCCCATGACCAGCCCCGTGCGTTCGTTCGATACGTCGCTGTCCTCAAGGCCAGAGTCGGCAATCGCCTGTTGCATGGCAAGAAAATTATAGGCTGCCCCTGGCCCCATAAACCGCAAATCGCGCTTATCGATATGATCTTCTAGGGTGATCTGTGGCATGCCATGAATTTGGCTGCGAAATCCATGCTCGGCATATTCCGGTGCAAAAGAAATCCCCGATTTGCCGACACGCAAAGCGGCCTCTACCTCGGCTGCATTATTGCCGATGGAGGAAATGATCCCAATCCCAGTGATAACGACACGGCGCATAAGCGGCCTCCCTTAGTGTTTCCTTCTGTCTAAGGGTTAGGGGGGCGCGGGGCAAGAGGGTTGGATCACAGCCCAAAAGGATTCAAACGTGATAAAAAAGGTCCAGACGAGTTGTGTAGGCTGCGTCATTTGATGCACCATCGATTAAGGTGCGTCAAATGACGCAGCCTACAAATGTCCCAAAACCCTAGCTTTCGGACAAAGCCACTTTCATATCCTTGACGATATAGATCACTTCGCCATCCGCCTCGACGATGCCATCGGCCACGCCCATGGTCAAGCGACGGGTGGTCAGCGCCTTGGTGAAATCCACCTTATAGGTCAGCATCCTGCGATCAGGGCGTACCATGCCGGTCAGCTTCACCTCGCCCACGCCCAGCGCATATCCCCGCCCCTGCCAGCCGCGCCAGCCAAGGTTGAACCCCGTCAGCTGCCACAGCCCATCAAGGCCCAAACACCCGGGCATGATCGGGTTGCCGGGAAAGTGGCAATCGAAAAACCAAAGATCAGGCGTGATATCAAATTCCGCCACCACATGGCCCTTGCCGTGCAGGCCGCCATCTTCGGAAATTTCGGTGATCCGATCCATCATCAACATAGGTGGCGCGGGCAATTGGGCGTTTCCAGCCCCGAACAATTCGCCGCGCGCACATTTTAGCAAATCCTCTTTGCCAAATGATGTTGGATAACCTGCCATAACCTTGCCCTTCCAATGGTCCTTTTATTTGGTCTAACACTTGCGCTATGCCTCAGGCAAGGGCGGGACAGAATGGCGCAGTTGCGAATAATTATTGATTGCAGGGCACCTGTAAGGCTATATTGGCCCAAATAGGAAAATTCATGACCATGATGATACATACAGCCACTTGGTTATCGCGGGGCGGATTGCGCCCTACGCGGCAGCGCCTTGCCTTGGCACAATTGCTGGTGGGTGATGGCCATGACCGCCATGTTACGGCAGAGGGTCTTTATGCCGCGGCGGCAGAGACGGGCGAAAAGGTTTCGCTTGCAACCGTTTACAATACCCTTCGCGCCTTTTGTGAGGCGGGTTTGCTGAATGAAATCGTTGTGGACGGGGCGCGCAGTTACTTTGACACCCGCATGGATGACCACCCGCATTTCTATTGGGAAGACAGCCATAGTTTGACGGATGCGCCCGCACAAGATTTGCAGATTGCCAGCCTGCCCGAAGCGCCAGCAGGGATGGTTGTGAGCCGTGTGGATGTGGTCATTCGCTTGCGTCGGGAATAAACCACAGCGCGTCAGCGGGCAAATCGAGGGTCAACTCGTCCGGCACATCGATCTGCGGACCTGTCATGACCTGTAACACCTGATCGCCAACACGCACCCGCAATAGGGTGGCAGTGCCCATATATTGACGCTCTAGCAAAAGCGCTTTGATTGGCCCGCCCAAGGTGATGCGTTCGGGTCGGATGGTTACAACGCCCTTGCCCAAAACGGGAACTGGCAGCGCGCCAAGACTGCAGTGAAACATCGTACCATCGCCCCGACCTGCAACAAAATTCACCCCGCCAAAAAAGCGCGCAACCGCAATGCTCTGCGGGCAGGCAAAGAAGTCTTTCGGCGCACCAAATTGCTGCAAACGCCCGTTTTGGATCAACGCGATCCGATCGGCCAGAACGACCGCCTCTTCTTGATCATGGGTCACCAGTATTGTCGTTAGGTTCAAATTGCGCTGCACCGACCGAATCAACCCACGCATATCATGGCGTAAATTGGCGTCCAGATTTGACAAGGGCTCGTCTAACAACAACACCTTAGGCTGCAAGACCAGCGCGCGCGCAAGGGCAACACGCTGGGCTTGTCCACCAGACAATTGACTGGGCTTACGCGCCTCAAGCCCAGTCAATTGCACCAGATCCAACATGG
>CAWUUC010000045.1:0-3803 GCA_963924905.1 uncultured Paracoccaceae bacterium | reverse complement strand
AAAACCGAAATCACCCGCACGCCCGCGCCCACATCGGGCTTGCCCGAAATGACATACAGCCGTTCGCCCGTAAAATCACCCGCCACGATGACAGGACGAAAGCGGTCTATTTCGGGATCATAGGTGTCTGGAACGGCCACGGCAGGGGTCGAAATACCTGCGGTCATTTCATCCAACTGGGCGCGCTTTTCATACATACGCCCGATTTGCCAAATGCCCAAACTGCACAGCAAAATCAGGCCACTTAGACCCAAAACAATGGGAAAGATCAGACGGCGCAGCATGGCAGATCCCCAAAACGACAGACGCGGGCCACATTGGGCCCGCGCCACACCCAAAAGGGCGAACTTACTGGCCCCAGACGTAGACGGCCACGAACAAGAACAGCCAGACCACATCGACAAAGTGCCAGTACCATGCAGCCGCCTCTAGGCCGATGTGCTTTTCTGGGGTAAAATGACCTTTGATCGCGCGGATCAAGCAGACGGTCAAAAAGATTGTCCCGATCAGAACGTGAAAGCCGTGAAAGCCTGTTGCCATAAAGAAGTTGGCAAAGAAAATCTCGCCGCCAAAGGTCCAGCCAACATCTACCAAGTGGATGTATTCATAGATCTGCAACGCGGTGAACAACAGACCCAGCGCGATCCCGACGGCCAAACCTGTGATCAAATCTTTGCGGTTGTTTTCATGCACCAATGCATGGTGCGCCCATGTCACTGCGCAACCCGACAACAGCAAAATCAGCGTGTTCATCAAGGGCAAATGCCACGCATCTACGGGAATAATCTCGGGTTTGATATAGGCCGTGCCGACATAGGTTTCCATCGGATACATAGCATGTTTGAAAAACGACCAGAACCAAGCGGCAAAGAACATCACTTCAGACATGATGAACATGATAAAGCCATACCGCAGGCCAATGCTGACAACGGGGGTGTGATCGCCCGTCTGACCTTCATGGACGACATCTGCCCACCAGCCAAACATCGTATAAAGCACGGCGACAAAGCCGATCAGACCCAACCATGGGCCTGAACCGTGCATCCAAAGCACGGCGCCAAACAGCATGACAAACGCCGCAACTGCCCCAAGAAATGGCCAGATCGACGGCGGCAGAATGTGATAATCGTGGTTCTTGGCTTGGGCCATTTTCTTTTCCCTCGTTTCTTATCGTCAGTTTACAGTCTTCGCATCAACTGGGGCAAGGGCCGCCTGTTGTTCTGGAAGAGGTGTTTCATAAAAAGTATAAGACAGCGTGATTTCTTTGATCTCGCGCGCCTCAACATTGTCTTCAATGCTTGGATCGACAAAGAATGTGACAGGCATTGTGATGCTTTCACCCGGTTGCAGCACCTGCTCAGTGAAACAAAAACACTCAATCTTGGTGAAATAGCCCCCCGATTGATCCGGCGTCACATTATAGCTGGCTGTGCCAGCGATGGGTCGGTCGGTTGGGTTATAAGCCTCGTAGAATGCCAAACCCGTCTCCCCAATACGGACGGTCATTTGCGTCTGCATCGGTTTGAATTCCCAAGCCATTTTGGAATCAAGCGAGGCGTCAAACCGCACGATAACTGTCTTGTCCAAAATCACATCAGAAGGGGCAACCGCGACCGATGTCGTGCCGCCAAAGCCCGTGACACGGCAAAACCAGTCATAAAATGGCACGGCGGCAAAGCTTAGTCCCAACATCATCGCGGCGACGCCTGCCAAATAGGCAGCGGTTTTTTGCTGGGCGGAAAAGGGTGTTTTGTCGGTCATCACTGGGCTGCCTTTTCTGGATCAGGCACGCTGGCCCCATAAAGACCTGGAGCATCCATTTGATGCCCCGTCATACCGCGCGTGACCTTGACCACCGTCAAGCCCAAAACCAGCACAACAAAAGCCACCAATGTCAGCCCCAAACCCAAATTACGACCAAAGCGGCGGGTGTGGATTTCGTGTTCGACCTTAAAGCTCATACCCAGCCCCCCGCTACGCGATCCGCCAAAAGGGCCAGGAAATGCACGAACAGATAAAGCAGGGAAAAGCGAAAGAATGCTTTTTCAACCTTATATTTATCTGCTTCGGCTTGGGCTTCATCGCGGCGCCAAATTTGGATCGCGCCATAGAGGAACCACGCATTCAGTGCGACCGCCACCGCCGTATAGATGGGCCCACCAATGCTGGTGAACCCTAACCACAGCGCAAAAGGGATCAACAAAACCGTATAGACTAGAATATGGGTGCGGGTGGATTTGCGCCCATGCGTGACCGTCAACATCGGCACGCCCGCAGCGTGATAATCCTCTTTCATAAACAGTGCCAAGGCCCAGAAATGCGGCGGGGTCCACATGAAAATCAACATGAACATCAGCGCCGCTTCGACCGAGATAGATCCCGTGGCCGCAACCCAACCGATCATGGGCGGAAATGCGCCAGCCGCGCCCCCGATCACGATATTCTGTGGGGTCAGGCGTTTTAGCCACATCGAATAGATGACGGCATAAAAGAAAATCGTAAAGGCCAACAAAATAGCCGCCAGACCATTTGTTGCAAGCCACAACATCACGATGGAAATGCCCGACAAGGCCACGCCAAAACCCAATGCCTCGCCCGGGGCAACTTGTCCCGCAGGAATGGGGCGGCTGCGCGTCCGCTTCATGATCGCGTCAATATCGGCGTCCCACCACATATTCAGCGCACCCGAAGCCCCTGCCCCCAAAGCGATAAACAAAATGGCCGCAAAACTTTCGATCGGATGCAAAGACACAGGTGCCACCAACAAGCCGACCAAGGCCGTGAACACCACCAACGACATCACGCGCGGTTTGAGCAACTGCACAAAATCGCCAAAACCAGCTTCGGGCTGCAATGTCTGTGGGGCCTGCACGTCAGTCATATCATGTCCTTATAAAAAACGCTGGCCCAGAATAGGGCCAACGTCATTTTCATCTGATTAATTGGACGCCAAGATGAGATCGCCCGATTTGGCACCTGCCAACCAAGCATCGTATTTTTCTTGTGACACAACTTTGACGGTGATCGGCATATAAGCGTGATCTTTGCCGCACAACGAGGTGCACTGACCAAAATAGATGCCCTCACGCTCTGCGGTGAACCAAAGTTGGCTCAGACGGCCCGGTACGCCTGACTGCATCACCCCAAAGGCTGGCAAAGCCCAGGCATGGATCACATCCGCGCCGGTCACCTGCATCACAATGGTCTTGCCAATCGGCAAAACAACGGCCGTGTCGGTGGCCAAAAGGTAATCCGACTGCTCATACCCAGCCGCTTCCAACTGGTCGCGGGGCAGCAAGAACGAATCAAACGCCACGTCTTCGCCCACATATTCATAAGACCAATACCATTGGTTGCCCGTCACCTTGATGGTGATGTCAGCTGCTGGGATTTCTTGCGATTTGAACAAGGCTGGCAAAGAGAATGACCCGATGAACACCAAGATCAAGATCGGAACAATCGTCCAAGCAATTTCCAAAGGCGTGTTGTGGGTAAAGCTGGCAGGTGTCGGATTGGCACGGCGATTGTAGCGCACGATGACGATCAACAGCAAAATCGTCACAAAGGCAGTAATTGCACCGATAATATACAAGATCATATTATCCAGCCATTGCAATTCCCGCGCAAGTTCGGTCGCCGCGGGTTGATGCTCGGTGCCCTTTGGCACTGGAACCCCAACCTTTTCCAAGGCCTGAGCCAATGCAACCGATGGCATCAAAAGTGCAAAACCGACAGCCGCAAAAGCGTTATATGCAGAGGTAAGACGCATGTTCATTTCCCGTATCCAAGGGCAGCCCTAAGAC
>CAWUUC010000044.1:0-2909 GCA_963924905.1 uncultured Paracoccaceae bacterium | reverse complement strand
ATGCCACCGACATATCCACAGAGTCGGCGTAAACGATGGGGGCGATCGCGTCGAAAAACGCCAGTTGATCCGCCCCCGTGGCCGCACGAATGGATTGCGCCAAGGCCCCCGATGTCAAAGGCCCCGTGGCGATAATCCAATGACCATCTGTAGGCAGGGTGGTGATTTCTTCGTAACTGGCCGAAATCAGCGGATGCGCCATCAATTTCGCCGTCACCGCCGCGGCAAAGGGATCACGGTCAACGGCCAGCGCGCCACCCGCGGGCAGGCGATGCGCCTCGGCCATTTCCATGATGATGCCGCCCCCTGCGCGCATTTCCCAATGCAACAGACCCACGGCGTTTTGTTCGCTGTCATCAGATCGAAACGAATTGGAACAGACCATTTCCGCAAAATGGCCTGTGCGATGGGCGAATGTGCCAACTTGGGGACGCATTTCGTGAATGACGACGCGCTGGCCCATTTGGGCGGCTTGCCATGCGGCTTCGGCCCCAGCCATGCCACCACCGATGATGTGAAGTGTGTTTTCCATAGATGGGATTTAGGCGGGCATGGCCAGAAAGAAAAGGGGGGATTAGCGCAGACCATCCACCAGCGTGACAAGGGCAGTGCAAGCACCATTGCGCTGCGCCTTGGCCGATTGATATTCAGCCGAGGCATAACAGGCCCGTGCATCGGCCATGCTGGGAAATTCGATCACCACATGGCGCGCGAAATCGGGTCCTTCTAGCGCGTCAAAATCGCCACCCCGCGCCAGAAACACCGCACCATATTTGGCAAAAGCAGCGGGGGCCAGCGATTGATAGCCTGCATATTTGACAGGATCTGTGACGGTGACATGGGCAATCCAATAAGCGGTCATTGGGTTTGATCCGCTTGCAATAATCTGCGCGCGATGTCGGCGGCGTCTTTGAGATGGGCCTGCACCGCAAGGGCTGCGGCCTGCGGATCGCCTGCACTGATTGCGGCACAAATCCGCGCCATATGGACTGGGCCCGCCACTTGGCGGTCGGTGACAGCCAAGGTCATGGCGCGCAGACGGGCAATGCGACTGTTTAAACGCTGCACAATTTCCCAAGCAATGTCGTGACCCGCCGATTGAAAGATAATCTGATAAAAGTCTGTGGTCGTGCGATAAAGCGCGGGCGCATCGCCCTGTTTGATCGCCACTTGCAGCGCGTTCAGCGCATTTTGCAGGGCGATTTTGACATCGGGCGCGGCGCGGCGCGCGCAATCGGCGGCGGCGGCTGATTCCAGCAATTGGCGAATGTCATAGATTTGCGCCGCGCGCGGCCAATCCAATTGGGCGACAATCGGGCCGACGCGGGGGGTGATGTCGACCAGACCCTCAGCCTCTAGGTAGCGGATGGCCTCGCGCACCACGCTGCGTGACACCCCCAGTTGATCACAAAGGCTGCGTTCAATCAGGCGCATCCCGCCGACAAATTGCCCTGTGATAATGGCATCGCGCATCCGTTCAACCGCAATGACCCGCAAGGTGGTGGGCGCAAGATTAATTCTAAGATTGTCCATCGTGTTCATGCCCGCACCCTAGCCAATCGGCCCTGTGACCGCAAGAATAACTTGACATATCGTCTGCTGGTATACCAACATACAAGAAATATCCCAAGCCCAAGGTTTCACCATGCCCGCCATCATCCGTAAAACGTTTTTGAATATCGAGACAACCTTGATCGAGGGCGGACGCCTTGCCGCCCAACCGCTGAAATTGATCGCCGCAGCGGCTGTGGTCAAAAACCCTTGGGCAGGGCGCGGATTTATCGAAGATCTAAAGCCTGAAATTCACGACGTGGCCCCCGAACTGGGGGCTTTGCTGACTCAAATGATCGTTGATGCGGCAGGCGGCGGTGATCGTATCGAAGGCTATGGCAAGGCGGCCGTGGTGGGATTAGACGGCGAGGTTGAACACGCCTCGGCCCTGATCCATACCTTGCGTTTTGGCAATCACTATCGCAGCGCCGTTGGGGCCAAGACTTATCTTGCCTTTACCAACACCCGCGGTCCCGCCAACTGTCCGATTATGATCCCCTTGATGGACAAAACGGACGAAGGGCGGCGGTCGCATTATTTGACGGTCCAATTTTCCATTTCTGACGCGCCAAGTGCCGATGAAATTGTGGTGGCCTTGGGCGCGTCCATTGGCGGGCGCCCGCATCACCGCATTGGCGACCGCTATCAAGATTTGAAAGACCTTGGGCATGATGTGCAAAACCCTGCCGCTGTCTAACGGCGGCTGTGTTTCGATGATCGAGGTGGGGCAGGGCGCGCCCCTTGTCTTGATCCACGGCGTCGGTCTGCGCGCCGAGGCGTGGGGGCCGCAACTGTCTGATCTGTCCCGTGAGTATCACGTGATTGCATTGGATATGCCAGGTCATGGCGGGTCGGACAAGCTGGCCAAGGGGGCCTTGTTGCCCGATTATGTCGCGTGGGCGGCGGGCGTCTTGCGCGATCTAAACCTTGGTCCTGTGGCGGTGGCGGGACATTCGATGGGCGCGTTGATTGCCCTTGGTCTGGCGGTGGAGCATTCTGATTTGATCAAAGGGGCGGCGATTTTGAACGGGGTTTATCAACGATCTGACGCCGCACGCCACGCCGTTTTGGCGCGGGCCGCAGAAATTGCCCAAGGCCAAATCCACCCCCAAGCGCCGCTGTCACGGTGGTTTGATGGTGATGATCCCGCCCGCGCGCAGGTGCAGCATTGGTTGGAAACTGTGGATTTATCGGGCTATGGCGCGGCCTATCAGGCCTTTGCTTTGGGCGATAGCACCTATGCGGGACGATTGGGCGCGATTGAATGTCCCAGTTTGGTTCTGACGGCCGATGGCGATGCCAATTCCACCGCTGAAATGGCCCATGCCATGGCGGGGCAGATTGAAAACGCATCGGTG
>CAWUUC010000043.1:0-3146 GCA_963924905.1 uncultured Paracoccaceae bacterium | reverse complement strand
TTTCATCCTCGCTTTTGGGGTTGGCGGGATCTTTGGTGATCGGCCTTTTGGAATTGTTTGCAGGGCATGGTCAGAACCGTTTTTACCGCGAATTGGAAGAATGGATGTCGACCATCACCCGTTTGGGCATCGCCTCGAATGAGGGCGATGGTGGTATGGCCGAAGTGGTGGACCACTTGGCGGGTCAAATAGAGGTTTTGCAAACCGTCTTGGCCCAAACGGCAGCGAATGCTGAAAGCACTCGCGCGAGCTTTGAGGCGGGCATGGTCGAACTGACTGCGGCCATTCGAAATATGGGCGGTGATGGGGATGCCGAGGCGCGAATGCGGTTGCGTTCGATTGATGTTCAACTGCTGAGAATCCTTGAAGAAATGTCGGCGGGTCGTCACGAATCCACATCGGCGCTGACCACGGCCATCCGCCAATTGCGCGCACCCAGCGGAAAGCCATAGATATGGCGCTGCGCCGTAAACGCGATTCTTCCATGATCTGGCCAGGCTTTGTGGACGCAGTCACAACGCTGCTGATGGTGTTGATGTTTGTTTTAACGATATTCACTGTCATGCAATCTGTCTTGCGCGACACGATCACCGCCCAAGACACCCAACTTGACAGCTTAACGGCGCAAATCGCCAGTCTTGCCAATACTTTGGGGCTAGAACGTCGCCG
This sequence comes from uncultured Paracoccaceae bacterium, assembly GCA_963924905.1. Lineage (GTDB taxonomy): Bacteria > Pseudomonadota > Alphaproteobacteria > Rhodobacterales > Rhodobacteraceae > Cypionkella. The sequence continues at coordinate 2,477 of CAWUUC010000043.1, read as the reverse complement.
CGCCGATGGGTTGCAAGCTGAGGTTGGCAGTCTGACCGCATCTCTGGCCGAAGCCCGCGCCAAAGGCGAAGAGCAATCTGCATTGATTGCCAATCTCTCTGCCACGCTGAACGATAAAGAAAACGAATTGAACGCCGCCACAGGCCGCATCACCAGTTTTGAGGCGCAAGTGGCAAGTCTGATCGCAGATCGTGACACTGTCGCAGGTCAATTGGCCGATTTGCAATCCAGCAATGCCCAAACCTTGACTGAAAAAGAGGCGCTGGATTTGGCCCTCGCCAAAGCGCGCACGGAAATTGACGCCAGTGCCGAGGCCGCCCGTTTGGACGCCGCGCGCCGAGAAGCGTTGCAGGCGCTGTTGGCGGAATTGCAAGAAAAGGCGGGCGATACAGCCGTTTTGGACAATGAAGCGGCGCGGTTGGCAGATGCTGCCGCCCTTGCGGCCCTGCGGGAAAAATTGAAAAACGCCGATGACGAATTGACAGCGATGACCATGAACCTAGAGGCGCAGCGCAAAAGAGCAGAAGAAACCTTAACCCTATTGGCGGCAGCTGCCGCCGAAGCCTCCAAAGCGCCTACCGAGGAAGAGCGTCGCAAATTGCTGCTTGCTGCGGCAGAGAACGCCTTAACTGCAGAGCAAAGCCGATCTTTGGCCGCTGAGCGTAAGGTCGCCCTTTTGAATGAACAAATCACGGCTTTACGCGGTCAGCTGGGTCAGTTGCAGGCGATGCTTGATATTTCCGCCCAGGCAGATGCCGATGCAAAAGTGCAAATCGAAAACTTGGGCAGTCAATTGAACGCCGCCCTTGCGCGGGTCGCGGGTGAGCAAAGGCGCCGCGCCGAATTGGAAGAGGCCGAGCGTGTCCGCCTTGAGGCAGAAAACAAGGACCTCGCGAAATTTCGTTCCGAATTCTTTGGCCAGTTGTCACAATTATTGGACGGACGCGAAGGCGTCCGCATTGTGGGGGATCGCTTCCTCTTTTCCAGCGAAGTGTTGTTTACAGCAGGCTCTGCCGATTTGGCCGACGAAGGTCGTTTGCAAATCGCGGGCGTGGTCGAAATTTTAAATGAAATAGCAGGGAAAATTCCCGAAAGTATTGATTGGATCATTCGCGTCGATGGGCACACCGATGATGTGCCATTGTCGGGCACAGGGATTATTCGCGATAATTGGGAATTGTCCCAAGCTCGCGCATTGTCTGTGGTGCGGTTCATGCAAGATGATTTGGGTTTTGACCCTCGGCGGATGGCCGCCACGGGTTTTGGCGAGTATCAACCTGTGGCCCCCCAAGATACCCCCGAAGGACGCGCGCAAAACCGCCGCATCGAACTCAAACTCACCGAACGTTAAGGTGCCACCCTCACCGAGATGTCGATCATATCCATTGCCAACCCGCGCCGCATCAACTGCGCTTTGCCAGTATAGTGACCCTCAGGCCAGTCCGTGCCCCGCATTTTGCGGCCAACCGCATGGAAAAACAGGGCACGGTTGCGTTCTACCGCAACGCGTTCAGTGATGTTCGCACCTTCTGGTCCAAGAATTTCGAACAAGATCGCATCGCCCGTTTGCCCGCCAAACAAATAGACCCACATCACCAAGGCTGGGATCGATGGAGACAGGATACTGGGCGATTCAAGCCCAGATTTAATCGCGTCAAAGCTGGGAATTTCGGTGGAAAATCCCGCGCCCAATATCCCACCCGCCGCATAGGCTGGTGTATCTTGCCACAAATCCTCTGTTGGTGTGGCGCCACAGGTTTTGGCCCCGTAGGGCGCGAAAGGGTCTACTTCGACACCGTCTTTACGTACGGACAAATGCAGATGCGGAAATTCCGCCATGCCCGATTGGCCTATTTGGCCCAGCCGCGTGCCAGCATCCACCGCATCACCTGATCGCACCCGCACCGACCCCTGCTTCATATGGCAATATTGGGTTTCCCAACCGCCACCATGGTCAATCACAACACCATTGCCGCATTCCCTGCCAGTCTCATATGGCGTGAAATCAGCGACACCATCGCGCACCCCTTTGACCGTGCCTGGCGCTGCAGCCAAGATGTCAACGCCCGCGATCATGTCGCTGCGCGTTCCAAGGGCAAAATCTGTTCCGTCATGGCCATCATAAGACAATGTCCCACAGGTGAAATCCTGCCAATCTTGCCCTGCGTTATGGTCATAAAATTGCTGGATATAACAGGTATCGCCCAAGCTGCAGTCGATCGGCAGGGCCATATCAAGACAAAGGGCTTGCCCCGCAAAGGCAAGCCCCCCAAGTGCAATCGCCAAATGGCGGATCATTCAGCCGTCAAAAGCGGCGTTTTCTGACCCGAAATCCGCGCTTTTTGTGGCTCTTCATAGGTGAGATGCAACGCATCATCTTTTACATCAACGCGCACTGTGCCACCTTTGGTCAGCTTGCCAAACAGCAGTTCTTCCGCAAGTGGCTTTTTGATATATTCTTGGATCACGCGACCCAA
>CAWUUC010000042.1:0-3169 GCA_963924905.1 uncultured Paracoccaceae bacterium | reverse complement strand
GGGCGTAGAGCAGCACATCAATGCCAACACCGACAAAATTTGCCCCCGCTTGGCGGCATTCATGGATGTAGTCTGGATCGGTCGTCAAGACGCCCGCAGCCAAACCTGCCGCCCTGATGCGCGTCAAGGCGTCCAGCACCGCGGCCTTGACCTGCGGGTGGCCCGCTTGGCCCAAAAACCCCATATCCGCGGCCAAATCAGATGGGCCAATAAAGACACCATCCAGATCCGCGGTTTGCAAAATCGCCTCTAAATTGGCCAAGCCCGCGACCGATTCCACCTGAAGGATGACGCAAATCTGATCATTGGCGGTGGTGATATAATCCTCAATCGCGGAAAACTGTGACGCCCGCGCCAAGGATGCCCCAACCCCGCGCGTCCCTTGGGGCGCATAGCGCGTGGCGCGAACGGCGCGGCGCGCCTGATCTGCGGTTTCCACCATTGGGATCAGCAGACTTTGCGCGCCGATATCAAGGGCTTGTTTGATTTTGGCAGGATCATCATCGACCAGACGCAGCACGGGACTGGGGCCGTGATCCCCCAAAACCGCCAGTTGGGCAGACAAACTGCGGATATCATTGGGCGCGTGTTCACCATCCAAAAGCAGCCAATCAAACCCAGATGTTGCCGCAATTTCCATCGCATAAGGATCGGCCATCCCGCACCAAAGGCCAATGACTACCTTGCCCGCTGCCAAGCGCGCCTTTAGTTTATTGATCGGTGCGGGCATTCTGCGTCCTTTGCGTTAGGGGTTTTGCCAATTTGGCAGATACTCTAGCCTTGTGCAGCCCGAAAACGCCAACAATCGGTGCAATTCGCCATCCAAATCGCGCAAAAGGCTGGGCGTGACCGACACTTCGGGCCAAAATGCCTTCACGCGCAAAGCACCCTCTTGGCGAAAAGCTTTGACATCAATGCGCCCAATCAACCGATCACCTTGCAAAATAGGAAAAACATAATAGCCGTATTGGCGCTTGGCCTCGGGAACAAACACTTCGATCCGATAGCGAAATCCGAACAGAAATTCAGCCCGCGCCCGATCGCGCAAGACAGGATCAAAGGGCGACAACAAACGCAGGATCGGCGCAGGTTCAGGCGCGGTGATGTCCAATGCAAAGGCGGATTTTGCAGTGCCATCAGCCCCCTCAAGGGTGACAGGGATCACATCTGCCTTGCGCAACCACGCCTTGGCCTCGGTCAAATCAATCGCATCATAATAAGCGGCAATTTCCTTGGCGGTTGCCACCCCCAGATTGCGCAGCGCAGTGAATGCAGCCCAATGCACGATCTCGTCCCTGCTCGGTCTGAAATCGCGCACCGCCGCAGGGATCACCCTGTCGCGTAAGTCATAAGATTTTTGAAACCCTTGACGGCCCGCAATCGCCAATTCCCCGATACGCCACAACCATTCCAGTGCCGCTTTGCTGGGCGACCAATTCCACCAGCCCGCTTGCGACCGCGTTTGTCCCACATCTCTCGTCGTCACCGCCCCGTGATCCGTGATATGACGCAAAATCGCGTCCATTTCGGTGCGGTAATCACCGCCGAACCAACGCAAGCCGCTGGTCTGCAACCGCGTCCGAAAGCGATCAAATCGATGATGCCAATAGGGATAGGCGGCCATCGGGATCAAAGAGGCGTCATGGGTCCAATGTTCCCACAAGGCGCGATGATCTTCGTGCAAAGCCTTTAAATCTTGGCTCTGATACGTGTCCAGACGTGACATCAAAATCATATCATGCGCCCGCGCCAAGGTGTTGATACTGTCGAGTTGCACAAAGCCAATCTGATCGATGATATCGCGCAAAGAGCGTGGACCCTGCCCGCCCAACCCGTGGCGGTGCAAAAATATGTGACGGGCATGGCTGTTTGTCAGACGCATGCATCACCCTAGCCAGCGCCACAGGCCGCGTCAAATAGCCCCGCCTTTTGGGACGGCTTGTGGCTTGCAAAAACGCTCCCAAAAGCACAGATATGCGGCATATCAAAGATCGGGCGCAGTATGGACTTTAATCAAATTTTTCGCACGCAGTTGGACCAACTGAAGGCTGAAGGCAATTATCGCAGCTTTGCGGAATTGGAACGCAAACGCGGATCCTTTCCCCGCGCGTCAAACCACAAAGACGGCACGGTCAGCGATATTACGGTCTGGTGCAGCAATGATTATTTGGGCATGGGCCAGCATCCCGATGTGGTAAACGCGATGATCGATTGCGTGCAATCTTGCGGCACAGGCGCCGGTGGCACCCGCAATATTTCGGGCAATAACCACCATCATCTGGTGCTGGAAACCGAATTGGCCGATCTGCACGCCAAAGAGGCGGCTTTGCTGTTCACATCGGGCTATGTGTCCAATTGGGCGGCGCTGTCGACCTTGGGCGCGCGCATCCCAAATGCGGTGATCTTGTCAGACGCGGGCAATCACGCGAGCATGATCGAAGGCGTGCGCCATTCACGCGCCGATAAAGTCATCTGGAAACACAATGATTGGCGCGATCTGGACCGCAAATTGGCCGCCGTGGGCGATCGCCCCAAAATCGTGGCCTTTGAATCCGTCTATTCGATGGACGGCGACATTGCGCCCATCAAAGAAATCGTCCAAGTCGCCAAGGCCCATGGCGCGATGACCTATATCGATGAGGTCCACGCCGTCGGCATGTATGGCCCGCGCGGCGGTGGCGTGACCGAGGCGCTGGGTCTGGCCGATCAAATCGACCTGATAGAGGGCACTTTGGGCAAGGCTTACGGTGTTGTGGGCGGCTATATCACAGGCTCGACCGAATTGTGCGATTTCATCCGCAGTTTTGCCAGCGGCTTTATCTTTACCACCGCCCTGCCCCCCGCCGTGGCCGCCGCCGCCACCGCCAGCATTCGCCATCTCAAAACATCCAACGCCGAACGTCTGGCCCAACGCGCCCAAGTCGCCAAACTGCGCGCGCGCTTGGATAAATTGGGCATCCCCCATATGTCAAATGACAGCCATATTATCCCCGTGATGATCGGCGATCCCGTCAAATGTCGCATGATTTCAGATATTTTGATGAGAGACTGGGGCATCTACGTCCAACCCATCAACTATCCCACCGTCGCAAAAGGCACCGAGCGCCTGCGCATCACACCATCCCCCTTCCATTCGGATGCAGATATCGACCATTTGGCCAATGCACTT
>CAWUUC010000041.1:0-11588 GCA_963924905.1 uncultured Paracoccaceae bacterium | reverse complement strand
GCAAAGGCTTCGTGGCAGATCGTCACATCGGGGCGGCGGGTTTGCATCCATTGGGAAAAGGCAATTTCACGCTCGTTGGTGGCGAAAAAATCCGCAGCAAATCCTAAAACCCCAACTTCGGCATCTTGGGGCAGATGTGCTGCAAGACCTGCCGCTGCGATTTTACCCAAGCCAAAATTATCAGCCGATACCAGCGAGGTATAATGCTTTCCAGGCAAAAGCCCAGTTGGTGCATTATCCAAAAGCACCAGCTTTATGCCCGCTGTGGACACCCGCGCATGGGCGGCCGCGACCTGTTCGTTTGCTACTGGCAAAGAAATGATGGCATCCAGCCCTTGGGCGATAAGCCTGTCGAGATGTGCCACTTGTTGATCGTGGGAAAATTCACAATCGATCACATCGATCACGGCCGCACCACAATCGCCGAAAATACCAACCATGCCAGCAAGCTGTTGTCTGGCCCAATCACTTTCGAGGGTGTGCATCACCACCGCAACACGCCATGCCGCAGTTTTTGCCGCAGCGCGATCATCGGGCAGTAAACTGACACGTTCGGGCGGGGACGCGCGCTCGCCATGCGGGCCAAGGCCTGAAATCGTCATTCAAGGGCTCCTTTGCGTAGGGGCGGCGGTTGCGGGACGGGTTCGGCAGAAGGGGTGTGGGACAATCGCCCAAGGTATTCTGTAAAAGCTGGATGGACAATCGGTCGGCCCTGCATCACCCAGTCCTTTAGAAATGCAGGGGCAAATAAGGCCTCGGATGCCACACGGGCTGCGCCGACCAATCCAGCAGAGCTGCCCATCTGAGAGCGAATGATCCGCAAATCGCGTGTGACCAACGGATGCGAAGCACCGTAAACGGTTTCGCGCACAGCTGCCAAAAGTATGTCGTTTGTTTGCACAAGTGACCCTGACAAAACGATCAGATCAGGGTTTAGCGCGTTGGCCAGCGTGGCGACAACTTGACCGATCAGATGCCCAGAGGTCGCCAAAATACCGATCGCAGCGGCATCCCCCAATTGAGCCGCCTGTGATACCTCGATCGCGGTGATTTCGCCCCCCCGATACAAAGTATCAGCCAAAATCGGGCTACGGCCCCCTATGGCGGCGGCCATCCCTTCGCGTTGGATCATGTCAGATCCCGCAAGACTGTCGAGCGAACCCGTTTGCCCCCCCGAGGTGACGGGTAATGACCCGATCAGGCCCGCGGCCCCTTGTGCGCCGCGAAATAATTGCCCGTCAAATACGATACCAGCCCCAATGCGGCTGCCGACCTTGATGAAAAGCATTGTGCGCTGACCCAGCCCCGCGCCTGCGTGCAATTCTCCCATCGCCATCGTCTCGACGTTGGATCGAATCCAGACAGGAACACCAAAGTTGCGCGTCAGCGTTTCGACCAAGGGAAACCCGTCCCATGTCGGCATCATCGGCGGAGTCGCAGTCAAAAACGAGTCGTTCGCGCCGCTTTGCACTGCGCCAGGAACAGAAAGCGAAATTCCCCAGACACCTTGTGGTGAGGCGTGGCGATCTAGCGACCAGCGAAAAAGTGCGGTCAATCGATCAGCTAACTGATCTGGTGGCGCAGAAAGGTCTGCCGCTTCGTGATGCTCTGTCAGCAGGTTCCCTGACAGGTCAGCCACGCCCACGCCAATAGCGGTTTGATCTAATGTTGCCACAAGGATCGCAGCCTGACGCGCGGCAAAACGCACCAATCTTGGTGCGCGACCACCGGTCGCCGTGCCAAGTTCGCTTTCATCAACAAGGCCCAAATCACCCAGCATCATCAAACGATCGGCGACAATCGCACGCCCCAGTTCGCTGCGCCGTTCCAGTTCTTGGCGCGTGGTCGCGGCTTCGCTGCGGACAAGATTCAGCAAGTCCACCAATGTTGGTGCGGCTGTCTCTAGCGTTTTGGGGCGTCCTTTGCCGCGTGGGCGATCTGATTCGGCAGAAAGAGGTGGCACTTTTTCGTCCTTTTGGTCGGTAAGACATGGGTAAAGACCTCTCTTATGTTGTTCAAGAAAAAACTTTTGCATAAAAAAAACAAAAGTATGAATACTTATGCGAAAATAATATTGACCAAACCCGAAAATCTGCCTAAGCAATGAGCATGTGATCGGCAAGATCCACAAAATCCGGCCAATTGGGGTGTCCTGATGGGTCGAATCACGGGGAGGACTCAAAATGACTGCTTGGAAATTGGCCTATCATGCCAATTGTTGGGGTGGCCTTGGGGGGGAGGCGATGGGTGTGACCTCGATCACCCAATTACGCTACCGCACCTTTGGCGACATGGACCGCGCCTTTGCTGACATTGCGGCGGCGGGTTATGCGGGCGTTGAATTGTTTGACGGAAACTTGCTGGATAATTCAGTGGCAGCAATGCGTCGGATGCTGGTTGATAATGGGTTAGACCTTGTTGCCGCCTATGCGGGTGGCAATTTCATATTTGATGACATCCTGCCTGACGAACTGTCGCGTGTAACCCTTGCAGCGGATCGTGCGGCAGAGTTGGGGGCGCCCCATCTGGTGGTCGGGGGCGGCGCGAAACGCTTTGACGGCACGCGCGAGCCTGATTTTCACAAATTGGGGGCCGCATTGGACCGTGTCAAAGCGCTGGCTGATGCGCGCGGGTTGCGGGCGCATTATCACCCGCATTTGTCCACAATCGTCGAAGGCCCAGTCGAGGTGGCCAAGATCTTTGATTTGACAGCGATCGATTTCTGCCCCGACACCGCGCACCTGGCGGCAGCCGGTGGCGATCCTGCACAACTGATCCGCGATCATGCGTCGCGCATCAGCTATATTCACCTAAAAGGCTTTCAGCGTGAACCCTTTGCCTTCACCCCACTGGATCGGGGCGATGTGCCAACGGGACCGATCCTGAAGGCGATGAAAGATATCGGCTTTTCAGGTTGGGTTTGCGCCGAACTTGACGCTTGGCCTGACCCCGCAGAGGGCGCGCGCCTCAGCATGGATTACCTAAATCGGGCAATGGCGGGCTAGACCGTCTGCCTATCAAACGGGGGCAACCCCATCACTTCTTTGGGAGGAAGAAGAAATGTTGACCAGAAGAATTCTTATGTGTTCCGTCGTGGCCTTTGCGATGGCTGTTCCCGTCTTTGCGGACCCAGACACTGCCCTTGCAAAACTGCAAGAAACCGTGATGTCGAAGGGGCCAAGTGGTGAAGATCCATCGCCTGCCTCTGATGTTGCATTAACTGATGCAGAAATCGCAAAAATCAAAGAGATGGGCGCGACTGCTGCGATCGTAATGCATTATGGTGGTAATGATTGGAGCCGCGCACAAATCAACGGCCTGCAAACCCAATTTGCCGCGATGGGCATAGAGGTCATCGCCGTGACCGACGCAGGCTTTAAGCCTGAAAAGCAGGTCGCCGATCTTGAAACGATCATGGCGCAATCGCCCGATATTATTGTATCGATCCCGACCGATCCAACTGCTACGGCCAGCGCTTATCGTGCTGCGGCAGAGGCGGGGGCCAAACTGGTCTTTATGGACAACGTTCCCGCAGGCTTTGTGGCGGGCACGGACTATGTGTCGGTGGTATCGGCGGACAACTATGGCAATGGCGTGGCCGCAGCCCATTTGATGGCAAAGGCGCTGGGCCCAGATGGCGGTCAGATCGGCCTTGTGTTCCATGCAGCTGATTTTTTTGTGACCAAACAACGCTATGATGCCTTTAAGGCGACGATTGCAAGTGATTATCCCGAAATCACTATTGTGGATGAGCAAGGTATTGGCGGTCCAGACTTTTCAGGCGATGCAGAAAAGGCGGCAGGGGCGATGCTGACCGTGCATCCTGAGATTAAAGGGATCTGGGCGGTTTGGGATGTGCCTGCCGAAGGCGTAATGGCTGCGGCCCGTGCCAACGGTCGTGATGATCTGATCATCACCACGGTTGATCTGGGTGAAAACGTCGCCATCAGCATGGCGCAAGGCGGGTTTATCAAGGGCTTGGGCGCGCAACGCCCTTATGATGCGGGCGTGGTCGAGGCAAAGCTGGCCGGCTATGCATTGCTGAACAAGGATGCACCTGATTTCGTGGCCCTTCCGGCCCTGCCCGTCAGCCAAGATAATCTGCTGGACGCATGGACGCAGGTCTATTCCACCGAAGCCACCGACAACGTCAAAGCGTCGATGAAATAAGCGATATCGCGTGGGGTGTCCCTATCACCTTGCGCGAAAATGGCACCTTTGCGGACAGAAACTGTCTGTGAAGGTGCCACATTTATCCCCGCCCCATGAAAATCGGAGACCTAAGATGACCAAAGTTTTGAACGTCGCCATGATCGGCGGCGGATTTATGGGCAAGGCGCACGCCATGGCCTATGCCTCGATGCCAATGTTTTTCTGGCCTGCACCTGCCATCCCACATCGCAAAGTGGTGGTAGATGTCACGGACGGTGCCGCAGAAGAGGCCCGCTGCCGTTTCGGGTTTGACGAAGCGTCCAGCGATTGGCGTGCCGTTGTTCAGCGGCCCGACATTGATGTCGTCGATATATGCACCCCGAACAATGTGCACGCTGAAATCGCAATTGCTGCCGCCAAGGCTGGCAAGCATATCATTTGCGAAAAACCCTTGGCCCGCACGGTTGAAGAGGCCCGCGCGATGGCAATGGCAGCAAAGACGGCTGGCATCATCCACATGGTCGCCTTTAACTATCGCCGTACGCCTGCTGTGGCACTGGCCAAGAAATACATTGACGAAGGCCGCATCGGTAAGATTTTGAATTTCCGTGGCACCTATCTGCAAGACTGGTCAGCCGATGAAAATGGGCCTCTTTCTTGGCGCTTTCAAAAGAAAATTGCAGGCTCTGGCACGGTGGGCGATATTGGAACCCATGTCGTCGATCTGGCGCATTACCTTGTCGGCCCAATTGCCGAAGTCGTTGCGATGACCAAAACTTATGTCACCAGCCGCCCGATCCAACAGGGCGGCGTGGATAAACTGGGCGCGTCCGAGAAAACGGCAGATGCCGAACGTGCGCCCGTGGATGTGGATGACGAGGTGGTATCAATGCTGCGGTTTGACAACGGTGCGATCGGCAGTCTAGAGGCCACCCGCAACGCATGGGGGCGCAATAACTTTATCACGCTGGAAATTCATGGCACCAAAGGATCAATCGCCTTTAACTATGAGCGCCGCGACGAATTGCAGGTGATGTTTGCCGATGATCCAGCAGATGCGCGCGGTTTTCGCACCGTCTATACTGGCCCAGCACATCCCTATGGTGGTGGTCTTTGGCCGATCCCAGGTCTGGGCATTGGTTATTCTGAGACCAAGATCGTGGAATGTTTTGATTTCTTTAATGCGATTGCCACAGGCAAACAGCCAAGCCCGAATTTCGAAGATGGTCTTTTGACCGAACTCGTGGCGGACGCAATGTTGCGATCGGGTGAAAGTGGCCAGTGGGAGCAGGTGAAATGACCGCCGCTGTCGCTGTGCGGATGACGGGTATCTCCAAATCCTTTGGCGGTATCCGCGCCTTGGATGAAGTGGATTTCGAAGTTTACGCAGGCGAAGTGCACGCCCTTTTGGGCGGCAATGGGGCGGGCAAATCGACCATCCTCAAGGTGCTGAACGGTGTTCATGTGCCAGATGAAGGTCAGATTTTTGTGGCAGGTCAGCAGATAACAACCCAAACGCCCGAGGCGGCGCGCGCGGCTGGTATTGCCATGAACTTTCAAGAAATGTCGCTGATCCCGACACTGAGCGTGGCCCAAAATATCTTTCTAACCCGCGAGGCGCGGGATGCGCGAGGCATGATAGATGATGCCGATTCCGTGCGACGGGCGCAGGCGATATTTGATATGTTGCAAGTGCAGGTGGACCCGCAGGCGCTGGTTGCAGATCTGGGCGCAGGCCAAAAGCAATTGACCGAGATCGCAAAGGCCATCAGCCAAAATGCGCGGGTTCTGATCTTAGATGAACCGTCAACCGCGCTCTCAGTTTCGGATGTGGAGCGGCTGTTCACTTTTTTGCGGCAACTGAAATCCCAAGGCGTTGCCATTATCTATGTCAGCCACCGCATGGATGAAATCGCGCGGATTGCCGACCGTGCAACGATTTTGCGCGATGGACGCCATGTGATCACCGCCCCCATCACCGACTTGCCGATTGATGCGATGATCGAGCATATCGTCGGCAAACGCTCAAAGGGTTTGGCCGATGTGGTGCGAAGTGACATGGCGCGGGGCGAGGTGTTGTTGGAACTTTCAGCTGTAAGCGGCCCCTATAAGCCTGAAAATGTCAGCTTTGCGCTGCATCGGGGCGAGGTTTTGGGTCTTGCAGGTCTGTTAGGGTCTGGTCGTTCCGCCCTTGCGCGTGTCATTGCTGGGATCGAACCCGCGATTGCTGGCGATATTCGTATCAAGGGGCAAGCGGTGACGATTCGCCGTCCTGCTGATGCTATTTCGCATGGTGTCGCCTTGGTCCCCGAGGCGCGGGCCACCCAAGGCATTATCCCCACCCATAGCGTTGCCGAAAATATGTCAATGGCCGTGATCGACCGCCTCTCGTCAGGCGGAATTTTGGATAGGGCGCGGGTGCGCGCGGTCGCTGATGATATGATCCAGCGTCTGTCCATCAAAACGGCAAGCCGCGACCATGCCGTGTCAACGCTGTCGGGTGGAAACCAGCAAAAGGTGGTCATCGGTAAATGGCTTGCAACCGATCCAGAGATTTTGATCCTTGATGAACCCACTGCAGGTATCGATATCGGGTCGAAATCCGAGATTATCCGACTGGTGCGCGATCTCGCGCAAGCGGGCAAAGGTGTGATCGTCATTTCCTCGGAACTGTCCGAACTGTTGACGGCGTGCGACCGAATACTGGTGATGGCGGACGGGTGGGCACATCAGATGATTGATCGCGCTGATCTGAATGACCCTACCGTTTTAGATACCCAACACGCGCTTCAGGCCGCAGAGCGCCGCCTGCAAATCGAAATCCAGAACGCCCTAAAGGAGGTCAGCCATGGCTAACCCAGCGACCGCATCAACGCGGACCTTATTCGCCAATTGGCGCCAAAACATCATCTACATCGGCTTTGTCGTGATCTTTGTCGCATTTGCGATCACGCTGAGCGATAAGGGGTTTTTGAACCCCAACAACCTGCTTAACATCGTGCGTCAGACGGCAATGATCGCGGTGATGGCGGTGGCCATGACCTTTGTTCTTTCGGCGGGTGAGATTGACCTTTCTGTGGGGGCGGTTGCGGGCCTCGCCTCGGTGACCGTAGCAATGGCCATAGCGGTGGCAGGCCCAACGGGGGGTGTTCTTGCAGGACTTGCTACGGGTTTGGCGGTGGGTATGTTCAACGGCTGGCTCACCACGAAGATTGGTATCCCCTCCTTTTTGACCACCCTTGCGATGATGGGCATTGCCAAAGGTCTGGCCATGTGGATTTCCGATACGGCGGCGGTCCCGATCCTATCGCCAAGCTATGCATGGGTTTTTGGCGGCGGTTCGGTTGGACCCATTCCTGTCTTATTGTTTTGGATCGCGCTTTTGGGCGGGATCGGTCATGTGGCCTTGCGTCGATCTGGTTTTGGCCGCCGCGTTCTGGCGACGGGCGGGGGCGAGACGGCAGCGCGCTATTCAGGTATCGATACGGCTTCGATCAAGTTTCGCGTTCTGGTCTTGTCGTCATGTGCGGCGGCCCTTGCGGGTATGCTTTATGCAGGGCGTTTGCAGTCGGGGCGTTTTCAACTGGGCGAAGGGGACGAACTGTCAGTCATCGCTGCCGCTGTTTTGGGGGGAACCAGCCTGTTTGGTGGCCGTGGCACAGTGATCGGTACCATCGTCGGCGCGATGATGATCGGGTTGATCAACAATGGTCTTATCCTGATGGGGCTAGAGTTTAGCCAACAACTGATTGCGCGGGGCGGCATCATCATTCTGGCCGTCGCCCTAAGCCAGAAACGGTCCTGATATGTATACAATCATCGGAACGGTAACCGCGCGCCCCGACACCTGCGCCGAACTTGCGACCTTGCTGCACGCCCAAGTGGCCCCAACCCGCGCCGAGGCAGGCTGCATCAATTACGATTTGCACGTGGATCCGACCGATCCTTGCGTTTTTGTGTTCTATGAGAATTGGGCCAGTCGTGCTGATCTTGATACACATCTTGCCATGCCACATTTGCAACCGCTGTTTTCGCAGCTTGATCGGTTGCTGGCCTGTCCTGTCGATATTCGTCCGCTGAATATGCTTTCGGTGCGGGTCGGATGAAGCGCCTTAAACTGGGGATGGTCGGCGGCGGTCAAGGTGCCTTTATAGGGGGTATTCATCGGATCGCGGCCCGTCTGGATGGCAAGTGGGAATTGGTGGCTGGTGCGTTTTCGTCGGATCCGGTGCGAGCTGCAAATTCTGCGGCGGAATTGGGGATCGCCGCAGATCGTGCCTATACAGATTACCTTCAGATGGCCAAGGCTGAGGCCCTGCGCGCAGACAAGATTGATGCCGTTGCGATTGTAACGCCCAACCATCTTCACGCTGCTGTTGCTACGGCGTTTCTAAATGCGGGCATTGCGGTCATCTGTGACAAACCCCTGACGGCAACCCTGCCCGAGGCAGAGGCTTTGGCAGATCTTGTCACCCGTTCTACTGTGCCCTTCGTGCTGACCCACACCTATACAGGTTATCCGATGGTGCGCGAAGCGCAGGCCTTAATAAAACGAGGCGCCATTGGGCGGTTGCGCCATGTTCAGGTTGAGTATTTGCAGGACTGGCTGGTGCCTTTGGTCGAACAGTCTGGCTTAAAACAGGCTGTTTGGCGCACCGATCCAAAGCAATCAGGCCAGGGCGGCTGTATTGCTGATATTGGCACCCATGCTGCCCATTTGGCCACATTCGTGACAGGATTGCGTCTGAGAGAGGTTCTGGCAGATTTGACTGCCTTTGGGCCAGGGCGGCAGTTGGACGACAATGCCGCAATCATGATGCGATTTGATGCTGGGGCGAAAGGGATGATATGGGCCAGTCAAATCGTACCTGGGACCAAAAACGCCCTGCGGTTGCAAATTGCTGGGGAGGCGGGCGGCTTGGCATGGGATCAAGAACATCCCGAATCCCTAGAGTTTACGCCCATCGGCGCTGCCACACAGGTCCTGCGGCGTGGCGGTGAAGGTGTCTTTGCTGAGACACGCACCCCTGCGGGTCATCCAGAAGGCTATCTTGAGGCATTTGCAACCTTATATGCGGATGCCGCCAAGATCATTGCCAATTCGGGTTCTATGACCTGTGGTCAGCCGCAATTGCCAAGCGTGCAAGATGGCCTTTGGGGAATGCGCTTTATCGCGGCTTGCGTGAAGTCCAGCGCAAAGGGCGGGCATTGGACCCCCATTTAGGCGCTTTTCGCGCGCTGTCTGAAGGACGTTGTTGCGTGCCAATCAGCGGCGCCGATTTGCAAATGACGCAATTGCGACAGCACTGATCACAATCAGTCCCACCAGAATCTCACGGATATAGCTGTCCACTTTCATTTGGGTCAAACCATTGTCCAAAATGCCAAGAATCAAAACGCCCACCAATGTAAAAATCACGCGCGGTTCGCCCCGTTTGCTCATAGTCATGCCCAAAAACACAGCCGCAATCGCGTCCAGCATCAGCCCACTGCCTTGGGTGGGGTTGGCAGAGGCAACACGTGCCGCATACATCACCCCTGCCGCCGCCGCCCCAAGCCCTGTGAATCCAAAGGCAATCAGGCGCAGACGCCTTACCTTGATCCCCGCCAAATGTGCGGCCTCTGGATTGCCGCCAATCGCATAAAGACGGCGACCAAAATTTGTTTGCTCTAAAATGAACCAACACAGCAAAACAACAATCCCTGCTGCGATGGTCAGAAATGGGATTTTGACATCCTGTATTTCCAGACCACCGCGCGCAAAGCCCGAGAAGCCTGACGGAATATCGCGACCGAAAATCGTCTTTCCGCCGCTGATCAAAAATGCCGTCCCACTGAAGACGGTCAACGTTCCCAAGGTGGCAACAAACGGCAAAATGCCTAGAATAGAGACTAAAAGCCCGTTGAAAAGGCCGCCGATGACGCCCACCAACAGCGCCCCGCTGATCCCGATCCAAACGGGATATCCCATTGCAAACAGCGTGGCTGCTATGATCCCCGCAAGACTGGCCATAGACCCTACCGACAAATCAAAATCATTCATCACCATGACAATGGTCATCGTTGCCGCAACCACCGCCACCATGGACAATTGTTGCGTGATGTTGATCAAATTGCGTGCTGTCAAAAATGTCTCGGGCAGTTGCAGAGCGAAAAATATGATGATCGCGACAAAGCCCATCAAGGTGCCAGATTGGCGGAGTGTTTTTTTCATAATTTAGACTTTCGCATCTGACGCATAAAAATAGGAAAGAAGGGTGGCGCTGCTGAGGTCCGCGCAATCCAGTAAGGCGGTTTGCTGACCACTTTGCAGCACAAGAATGCGGTCACACATTCCCAACATTTCGGGCAAATCAGAAGAGGTCATCATGACGGCTCCTCCTTGCGCTGTCAGCGCGCGCACCGTCCGATAAATATCGGACTTTGCGCCTATATCAACGCCTCGGGTTGGCTCGTTCAGCAAAAGCAGTTTGGGATTGCCATGCAGGGCGCGCGCAAAAAGCACCTTTTGTTGATTTCCGCCCGACAACTGACCAACGGATTGTTCGATGTTGTCGTATTTGATCCGCATCTTTGCGCCAATTGCTGTGGCATCTTGACGCTCGCGGGCTTTTTGGGCGCGCAGGCCGTATTGGCCAAGATGGGGCGCTAAGATATTAGCAGAGATCGGCATATTTAGCATAAGGCCTTGTGTCCGACGCTCTGCGGGCAAATAGGCAATGCCCTTGGCCCATGCTTGGGCCGTCGATTGCGCGATCGGTTCTGCACAAAAATGTGCCTGTCCTGACACCACTGGGTTTAGGCCCATAAAAACCTCAAGCAGGTCTGTTTGACCTGCTTGCGACAGGCCCGCCACGCCCAAAACCTCGCCTGCGCGCAGTTCGAACGTCAGACCAGACAGGGTGGATGTGGTGACATTTGAAAAGGCGGCGATCACCTTTGTGGTCGGGTCGGCGTCGCGCGGCGGATAGCTGTCGTGAACATCCCGCCCTGTCATCGCGTGAATAATTTCGTTTTTGCTTGTCGCAGAAATTGGCCCTGTCGAGACAAGTCTGCCATCGCGCAAAACGGTGATATCATCGCAGATGCGAAAAACCTCATCCAAGCGATGCGAAACATAAAGAACCGCTGCTCCCGTATTGGTCAGTCGGGTGATGACATCAAACAACAGGTCTGTTTCAGCCCCTGTCAGGGCTGCAGTTGGTTCATCTAGAACATAAAGCTGGGCTTGTTGATGACTGTCTGGCTCTGTCACAAGGGCTGCTGCAATTTTGATCAGCATTTGATCGCCCGCTGACAACTCACCCGCCAACTGCATGACGTCGATGTGATCGGCCCCCAGAAAGGCCAGCGCTGCCGCCGCCTGCGCTCTGACATTTTTCCAGTTAATCGTCAGGCCAAGGCGGCGTGGCAAATCCCGCCCCAGCAAAATATTC
>CAWUUC010000040.1:0-6575 GCA_963924905.1 uncultured Paracoccaceae bacterium | reverse complement strand
TTGGATGAAAAGATTGTAAAAGAGCGAAATTATCTGGGGAAACCTGCCAATTCCAACTGGGGGATAATTCATCCCAATTCCCCGCCAAGACGGCATTCAGCGCGGATTGATCGCCATGGGCGCAAAGTTCTTTGTTATCTTTCAAAAACTGCAAGACTTGTCCCGTGATCTTAGCGCTTTGATATTTTGCGCTATCGACCAGCAAAACGCCTGCATTCAAATAGTTGTCACCCATTTGCAAAGACAGGGCTGCACGATACTTTTTTCCATAACGCGCGCGCGGCGAATTATACCAAATGGAACGCCCCAGCACTGCACTGATGGCATGATCGGTGAAAGGCAGATCAAATAAATCTGTCCAACTGCCCCAAGACAGATAAACGTCGCCATCTGCATAACAAATCCGCTCGTATCGGCCAGACAACTGATCAATGGCAAAGAACCTTAAAAACGTCTGTCTTGGAACATGATGGTTCGCCTTGACATCCAAATTGTTCAACGCATCGGCCAAGTTGAGATGCACAATGCACGGGTCAAAAAGGGTTTTGCAGGCCGCATTTTGGGCGTCAAAATCACAGGCAAAATAGTAATCCAGAAGGCGCTCTGGATCAGAATTGAGCGCCTGCTGCAACACAAACGCTGATTGCAATGCCCAACCTTCATCCGAACAAACCACGAATGCGCCGCGTTTTTTGATCTTTTTTTCAAGCGTCTGCAAGATGCTACTCTGTGAAATGAACGTTACTCGTCCAAGGATGCAAGTGGATCAATAGACAATTGATCACACATCCGCGCAATGTAACTGCCCGCAAGGGGTGGATTTTTCCGCCACCACGGGCGCGCCGCGTTTGTGTAAATATGGACCGACATGGTTTGGTCGGTAAAATGCTTTTCGACGTGTGCATAAGGATCATAAAATACATCGTTCAGCTGGAAGGGTACGGGATAAAGCGTGTCTGCAGACATTGCTTTGTCGATATCGCCTGTCAGCTTGGCGAAATGGGTGAATGCCTGCGGGCCGAATGCGGTCCGTTCTGCTTGATAGATACGGACAGCTTTTGGAAGCGATGGGTCAAGCCGATCCATTTTCTTTTTCTGCTTTGGTCCCCACCACGCGGGATAATCAGGCAAATTATCATAGTAATCAATCAGCACATCCATCAAAGCCCCTGTTTGCGGAATCGCCACAACGCCGCAATTCAAGGCCCCACGCATTCCGTGACCTGCATAAATATGGGCCTGATCATCGGGAAAAGGGCGATAGCAGAACGCATCGCAATCAATCCAAATTGCATCGGTTTTCTGGATCATCTTATAGCGAAAGACATTTGACAAAAACGAGGCCGAGGTTTCCGCGACAATGTGACGGTCGATCTGCATAATCTCGTCTGCGGGGCGGACGATCACCCCTTGGGGCACATTGCGAACGGTGTCAGTGCAATAAAGAGTCACTGGATGGCCATGGATCAAATGTGATTTCAGGCAAAGTTGGTTCACATAATGTAGGCTTTCACCAATCCACAACGAGGCAACGGGTCGGCGGTTCAATAAGGGGGGCATCAAATAAATCCGTCTAAAATGTTTTTATGATGTTAGCGGGCGCGGTCGGCGAGGTCACTAGACTAAATTCGGAAACAGTCACAACAGTTGCTGTTTTCTTTGATCTGAGGCCAATTTATGTCACAAAATACCCATGTTCGCCGTCAAGATCATCCAAGGCTTGACTTTCGGCTCTCCATCCCTCATGTGCCACTCATCCGAGTGCCCGTGCCGCGTGAGCATGTGTAAGGCCCGGACATTGGTTCCCACCGCACGCAGGGGTTCCGCGCATCAGACGGTTTTTGGCAAAAGCCAAGGGCGAGGATGCTGCGCTTCCCATGACGGACAGGCCATTTGGTCTGTTTGGGCGGCATTTGGGCTGCCAGAAAGACTGTTATATGACCACTTTTGAATCGCTTGGCCTATCGGCCAGTTTGTTAAAGGCGTTGGAAAAAACCACGCTGAAAACCCCGTCCCCCATTCAGGCCGAGGCGATCCCCCATATCATGGCGGGGCGAGATCTGATGGGATTGGCACAGACAGGCACAGGCAAAACTGCGGCCTTTGGTCTGCCATTGTTGCACCGCATTCTTGATCTGGGCCATCCGCCCGCACCAAAAACCGTGCGCGCGCTGATCCTTGCGCCAACACGCGAATTGGTCACGCAAATTGCGGCCAACTTGGAAATGTTTACCAAAGGCACGGCGGTGAAAATCGCAATGGTTGTCGGTGGTGCCAGCCTGTTCAAACAGGCCGAGAAACTGAAACGGGGCGCGGATGTTCTGGTCGCCACCCCTGGCCGTTTGATAGATCTTTTGGAACGCGGCGATGTCACCTTATCTGCAACAGGCTATCTGGTGTTGGATGAGGCGGATCATATGCTGGACATGGGATTCATCCATTCCTTGCGTAAAATCGCGAAACACATCCCCCTCAAACGCCAAACGATGCTATTTTCGGCGACGATGCCAAAAGATATCGAAGAACTGGCCGCGACCTATTTGAACAATCCTGTCCGTGTCCAAGTGGCCCCTCCCGGCAAGCCCGTGGAGCGAATCGTTCAAGGCGTGCATTTCTTGCCCAATGGCGACAAAGCCAATGTGTTGAAAGAATATCTGAACAAACATCCAGGCGAGCAGGCGCTGGTTTTTGGGCGCACCAAACATGGATCCGAAAAGCTGATGAAATTGCTGGTGACATGGGGGTTCAAGGCGGGATCGATCCATGGCAACAAAAGCCAAAGCCAGCGCGACCGCACCTTGACCGAATTTCGCAATGCGGAACTGGATGTGCTTGTGGCGACCGATGTGGCCGCACGCGGGATTGATATTCCTGGTGTGCGCTATGTCTATAATTTTGAAATGCCGAACGTGCCCGAAAACTATGTCCACCGCATAGGCCGCACGGCCCGTGCAGGCAAAGAAGGCACGGCGATCTCATTTTGCGCACCTGCTGAAATGGGCGAATTACAAGCTGTTGAAAAACTGCTGAAAAAGCCGATCCCCGTTTTGGGCGGCGCACCTTGGTCCGCGGATATGGTCGCAGCAGCACCAAAACCAGGCCAGAACCGTGGGCAACGCCCCGGCGCGCGCCCAGGTGGGCAGAAAGCAGGATCAAAACCAATCCAGCGCGCAGCACCGGGTAAGCCAGGCGCCGCAAAACCCGCAGGGGGCGGCTTTGCCCCCCGCCGCGCAGATGGCGCGGGCAAGCCGCGCAGCACTGCGGCACGCAGTCCAAATTGAGCGATCAAAAACGGCCCGCCCATTGGTGGGCCGTTTTATCATAAAAGGTGCATCAAGCGCCTTCGGCTTCTTGTTCTAGACTAAGTTTCATGTCCAACAAAACCTGTTGAATAGCCAAGGTTTCCCGCAGCATCCGCTTGGATTCGTTCACGGAAATCTTTCCATCACTGATCGCAACATTATATTCTGCCATCAATTGTGCAAATCGCTGTGCGAGAGCAACGACATCTTGGTTCACACTGCCCGATGTTGCATTGCGCCGATCTGAATCGTAAGACATTGTAATGCCGCGCAAATCTGACAATGCCGCTGTGACATGAGGATGACGCGCCGCAGCCTCTAGCTGTGCTACAACGTCAATTGGCATAAAGCGATCAGCATGATCTTCTTGGTCTGAATAATACCGACCCAAGGTTGCCTTAGATTTTCCCGTCAATTCACAGGCTGCTTCAATACCAACGTCTTTGACCAAGGCTTCGGTATGTTTTTTTAGATAACTCACAACACTCATGCCGCCCTCATTGGATCAAAAGAATTTTTCAAAAAGACCCGCTAAAGCGGGAAATATATTCGTTCTTTTCCCGCTATATCAGCCTGCCGTCAATGTTATTGTCACAGAGGTACGCGGCATGATGCGAAATGAACCAAGTCAAGATTTTGCTGACATGAAGGATCACGGTCAAACCGTGCCACTTAATATTTGCAAATGTAAACGCAGCGCCAATTATGAGGGGCCTCTGTCGCAAGGGTATAGTTCATCAGGGCGGCGCTGCATTTTTTCTCGGCCATCTTGAACTCTGCATATCAGCTTTGATATGGCCTATGGATGGCAAAGCTTTATTTCAACTATTCGACCATGAATGCGGGCAAATCAACGCTGCTTTTGCAGGCATCGCATAACTATCGTGAAAGCGGGATGCAGACCTATCTGATCACCGCGCAGATGGACAATCGCGCCGGCGCAGGCAAAATTGCCAGTCGGATTGGCATCGGCCAAGAGGCAGATACCTTTGCGCCCGATGAGGATTTATATCACAAGCTATCTTTACGCCTTACCCTTTGCACAGTGGCTTGTGTCTTTATTGATGAGGCGCAGTTTTTAACCAAGGAACAGGTTTGGCAATTGGCGCGCGCAGTCGACGATCTTGGTGTGCCTGTGATGTGTTATGGGCTTCGCGTTGATTTCCAAGGCAATCTGTTTCCCGGATCTGCTGCGCTTTTGGCATGGGCGGATGAGATGCGCGAAGTCCGCACAATTTGTCATTGCGGCAAAAAGGCGACGATGGTGATGCGTCGCGGCCCTGATGGGCGCGCCTTGCGCGATGGCGAGCAGGTGCAAATCGGTGGCAATGAAACCTATGTCAGCTTGTGCCGACGTCATTGGCGGGCCGAAGTGGAGGGTTAAATCCGCCGATCGGACAGCGAAATAATCGCCCCCGCAACAGCGATCAAGACCATACCCGAAATCGCCATAACCCCCAATGTTTGCCCCCAAATTACATAGGACCAAAAGGCACTGGCAGGCAGGATCACATATTCCAAAACCGCTGCGCGACTGACATGGGTGATCTGATAAGCGCGGATCATAAACCCGACGCCAATCAAAGAACCCGCGGCTTGGATAAAGGTCCAAAAGTAAAACGCGCTATCGGCCCAAACAGCCCCCCGTTCAATAAAACCGTCGGTCCCTAGAGGTGGCACATGACCCAGCAAGCCTAGGACAATCATGCCCAAAACGCCAAACAGGCCAAGACCGACAAAAAAGCCTGCCAGCAGGGTCTGCGCGCTTTCCTCGGCGCACCATCTTCGTGTCGCGATATTTCCCAAAGCGTAAAGCAACCCCGCAAGGATTGGCAAAATGGCGGCCAGCGATGTTCCTGACAGCGCACGCGGTCCCAAAACCAAGATAACACCGCAAAACCCAATCGCGACCGCCAATATCTGCACCCAAGCCACACTTTGACCAAAGGCAAAGCGCGAAATCAACAAAACAAAAATCGGCGCCGTAAACAGGCCCGCCGCCACCACGGCCACAGGCAAAAAGGCCAGCGCGCCAAAGTAAATCATGATCCCTGCGCCGTGAATCAGCGACCGTGCGGTTACGGCCCTCCAGTTCTTGGGCCGCAGTCGATAGCCAAAGGCCAAACCCGCGCCCCCCAACAAAACCAGCGCCATCAAACTGCGTGTTGCATGAAACTGCCACAGCCCCGCATCCTTTGCGATCACTGGCACAAAGTTATCCGTAAACCCAATGATAATCGCATAGGTCAGGATCATGGCCGCCGCAGCCAAGGTCCGGTCTTTTTCAACAAGGCTATTTTGCATGAACGCACTCCTCTGTCTGCATTGCTGCCACAAGCGTCCAGAAAAAGGCAGACAGAAAGCGACTGTCCTTGCCGATTGTGTCGCCCATGCGTTGTTGGCTGGTTGAACGCCAAGCAAGGCTGGGCTAGGCTGGGTATATTCCGCGCCATTAAACAGGTTTGCATGACCGCTTTGCATCAATATCAACGTCTTGAGGCGGCGGGCCTATGGCGTGAAAATGAAACCGCTCAACGCCGCGAGGTGATTGTTGGACTGCGCGATGCAACGATCATTCTGACTGATCCCAAAACGGATATGCCATTGACGCAGTGGTCACTGCCCGCAATCGTGCGAGTGGGAGAGTTTGCTGGCTTTGTCACCTATGCTTCGGCCGCCGATGGTATAGAGACGATTGAAATCGACGACACCGCAATGATCGCAGCCTTTGATAAGTTGCGCGGTGTCATTGATCGGCGCAGACGCCGCCCAGGACGTTTACGCGGCGCCTTAATCGTTGGACTGGCCACAGCCGTGGTTGCGGGGGCGGCAATTTGGATGCCTTTGCGTCTGACCAGTTTTACCGCTGAACGCCTGCCCCAAGCCGCCCGCGACCAGATTGGCGCGATCGCCTTGGCTGATATCCAAAAAACCACAGGGTCACCTTGCGGGGCGCGCATCGGAAAAATTGCTTCGGAAAATCTGGCGCGCCGCATCGATCCGATCAGCCCGCCCCAGATTTTGGTTATGCGCGAGGGGCTGACACGGCCCACATTCCTACCAGGTGGTCGAATTTTGTTGCCCTATGATCTGGTGGCAGCAGCCGAAGGACCGGATTATTTGGCCGCCCTTGTCTTGGCAGAAATGGTGCGCGCAGACAGTCAAAGTCCAACCGAGGTTATCTTACAATATGCAGGCTTTCTCGCCAGCTTTCGACTTTTGTCCAGCGGCAGTTTGCCGGCGTCAGCGATCACGGGTTACGGTTTGTCATTG
>CAWUUC010000039.1:0-4760 GCA_963924905.1 uncultured Paracoccaceae bacterium | reverse complement strand
CAGATCACTGCTATTTTACGCGATGACGCGGGGCATCAGATTGCATCAAAAACAATCGATGTAATGGGCGCGCAATCCCATTTCATCTTCAAAGATTTGACTGACATTGCGCTTTGGGATCTGAGCACCCCCCATCTTTATAGCTTTGAAATCACGCTGAATACACCTTATGGGTCCGATCAAACCAAAATATGCTTTGGTTTTCGGTCCGCGCAATTCACGCCTGATGGGTTTTTCCTGAACGGTAAACCGTTGAAAATTCGTGCTTTGAACCGCCATCAATCCTTTCCCTATGTTGGGTATGGGTTGGGGCGCGCCGCCCAAGAACGCGATGCCGAGATTTTGAAACATGAACTGCACGTCAATCTGGTGCGAACATCGCATTACCCGCAATCCAGCTATTTTTTAGATCATTGTGACCGCATCGGTCTCATGGTGTTTGAAGAAATCCCAGGCTGGCAACATATTGGCGATCTAGATTGGCAGGCGGCATCCGTTGAAAATGTCCGCCAGATGGTAACCCGCGATTGGAACCATCCCAGCATCATAATTTGGGGCGTGCGGATTAATGAAAGCCAAGACAATCATGATTTCTATGTTCAGACCAATCAAGTTGCCCGTGATTTGGATACAACCCGCCAGACAGGAGGCGTGCGGTATATAACGGAATCCGAACTGCTCGAAGACGTCTATACGATGAATGATTTCATCTTGGGCGACGAGGAATTGGGCGGCAATCGCCCCCGCACCGCCCTGCGCGCCCAACAAGAGGTGACAGGCCTTGCCAAGATGGTGCCCTATCTGATTACGGAATTTAACGGCCATATGTATCCAACCAAGATGGGCGATCAAGAACAGCGCCAAGCTGAACATGTCACACGGCATTTGGACGTTTTGAATGCGGCTTATGGTGACGCAAATATCGCAGGTGCGATTGGGTGGTGCGCCTTTGATTATAACACCCACAAAGATTTCGGATCAGGCGACCGCATATGTCATCACGGCGTGATGGATATGTTCCGCGAGCCTAAATTTGCCGCCTTTGCCTATGCCAGCCAATGCGATCCTGCCGAGGCGATCGTGATGGAACCCGTCACCTTTTGGGCGCGGGGCGAACGCAACATTGGCGGGGTCTTGCCGTTGATCGTTTTGACCAATTGCGATGAAGTCGAGATGCAATATGGCGACAATCCCCCCAAACGCGTCCAGCCTGACCGCGCCCGCTATCCCCATCTGCCCCATGCACCCGTGATCATCACCCGCGACAATTTTTCCAAAACTGAATTGGGCCAATGGGGCATGGCATGGGAATCGGGTGTCATCCGCGGCTATTTGCAGGGCGAAATTGTGACTGAAAGGCGGTTTGTTGCAGACCCATTGCCCGCTTCCCTAATAGTGGTCGCCGATACGACAGTTTTGGGGGCCAAGGATGCGGTGCGCGTGATGATCCGTGTTTTGGATCAGGTTGGCAACAAACTGCCCTTTATGTGTGACCCTGTGACACTCACTGTCGCGGGTCCTGCGCGTAGGTTGGGGCCGCAAACTGTGCCGCTGCGTGCGGGTGCAACGGGGTTTTGGCTGCAAGCCAAAGGGGCGGGGCAAATCACTGTGACTGTCTCGCACGACCGTTTGGGCGATCAAACCATTCATCTTATCGCAAAATAATGTGTCGTGATCAGCCCAAGTGGTCGGATAGTTTCGCAAGCATTTTGGACAAAAGGGCAGCGCAATCTTGGGGGCTATCGGCCTCAGTATAACAGCGAAATTCGGGCGCATTGCCTGATGGGCGCAAATGCACGATCTGCCCCCCGACTAAGGTGACCCGCAGACCGTCTGTCTCATCCAAGCCCATCTCGGGGCCAAAAAAGTCATGCCGTGTGGCTGGATCTTTGCGTAAACCGTCCAACAAGGCTGCAGATTTAGCCATATCTACGTCCGTCAAGCGATCCGCATCGGTAAAGCGTGGGGGCAATGCGGCGACCAAGGCGCGCAATCCCGCAGCCTTGGCCATAACCAAAGTTGCCAAGATGGGCAGCATCGCATCGCGTGTCATCAGCGCGGGCATTGGGCCGTCAAATCCCAAAAGAAACCCTCCATTTGCCTCAAACCCAACCGGTCTGGCATGCTCTTGCATCGCCGCAATCACATAGGGCGAGCCGATTTTGGTCCAATGCACCGCTTGAAAATCTGGCATTTGTGCAATCATACTGTTGGACGAAATGGGTGTGCAAATCACCTTTGCCCCCAAATAGCGCGCGGTCAGCAGGCCCAAAATATCGCCTTTGATGATTTGACCCGTTTCATCCGTCAGCATCGGGCGGTCGGCGTCGCCATCAGTGGATATAATGGCGTCTAACTGATGTGCCGCGCACCATCCCGCCAAAAGATCACGGGTGCTTTGATCAAGGGCTTCGGTATCGACAGGGATGAATGTATCGGAACGCCCCAAGGGAACCGGCGCGCCCCCTAAGGAGGTCACGATCTTGACCATAATATCGCGTGCAACACTGGAATGCTGATAGACCCCGATGCGTCTACCCTGCAATGCCTGTGCGGCAAAAGCGTTCGCATAACGTTCGACATATGCGGTCGTGGCATGTGGGTTTTGGATGATCTGTCCCGATCTTCCTGCACTGGTACGGCCAAGCTGGGCCAGAATGCGGCCTTCATCTGTTTTTGTGATTTCGCCTTGGGGGGTGTAAAATTTCAATCCGTTGCGATCTGAGGGAATATGACTGCCCGTCACCATTATTGCCGCGCAATTTGCAGTTTGGGCCGCCGAGGCCAGTGCGGGTGTTGGCAAGGCGCCGCAATCATTGACCATGACCCCTTCAGCAAGCGCTGCGTCAATAATCCAACGGGCGATATCAGGGGAGGAGGCGCGCAGATCTTGCCCAAGGTATAACCCGTCGCCGATCGGGCAGGCCGTCAAAAACGCCCGCGTATAATCCATGACCAATTCTTGTGTTAGCGCGCTTACCAGCCCACGCAAACCACTTGTTCCAAATGCAATGCTCAAATCAATGCTCCGTTATGTTTCGATACCAGCACAGGACCGAAGCTAAAAAGCCAACGGCTAAACCGTGAGGCCGTATAATTCCCATTCCACATCGGTGACGGTTTGTGCAAGTTGATTGTATTCCGCCTGTTTGATGGCGCTAAACCCTGCATGAAAGTCATTCCCCAGCAAACGCCGCATTTTGTCAGAGGCGGCAAACGCCGTAATCGCCTGATCCCAAGTTTGCGGCAAAGGTGCGAGATCTGTGTTCACACTTTGTGGGCCGGGATCAGTCTGGGCGGCAATGCCGTCCAGCGCCGTTCCCAAGGTGATGGCCGCGACCAAATAAGGATTGGCATCAACCCCCGCGATCCGATGTTCAAAATGGCGCGTCTGCGAGCGCCCATCTGGAACGCGCAGCGCCACATTGCGATTTTCAAAACCCCAACTGTTGCTGGCAGGGGAGTAGATCACATTGGCAAAGCGTCGCCAAGAATTCAGAAATGGCGCCATAATCAACATTGTATCGCCCATCGCCGCGCGAATGCCGCCGATCGCGTGCAACATAACCGGGGACAGTGTGCCATCGTTTTGATCGCGAAACAGATTGCGGCCCTGATCATCGGCTAATGACAAATGCAAATGCATCCCCGAGCCAGATTTTTGACCAAAGGGCTTTGCCATAAAACAGGCATCCATCCCAAAGCGGCGCGCAGTGGCGCGGATCAGACGCTTGGCCAATACGATATCATCGGCGGCGCGGGCCAAATCGCAATATTGCAAGGTAAATTCAAATTGCCCCGCCGCATATTCTGAAATCACTGTTTCAAGGGGCAGGCGCAGCGATTTTGCCCCTGCATAGACGGCCTCAAGAAATGGTGACATCTCGTCCAATTCATCGACCGACATTGTGTTGGTTTGGCCGCTGCGTCTTTGGGTCAGGGCGTAGCGGGCGGGTTGCACTTTGCCGGTCGCATCGCGGGTCTGATCGACCAAATAAAACTCCAGTTCCAGCGCACCCATCGGATGAAATCCCGCTGATTTGGCGCGTGCGATCTGTGCCATCATAATCCCACGCGGATCCGCGGGATGGGCAAAGCCCGTCCCATCAAACATCGACACCAAAACCACCCCGCGTCCCGTCGCAGGGTTTAGCGCCAAAGTTCCCGCAATAGGCCAAACCCGACTGTCGCCGCCGCCATCGCTTTGGGTGGCAAGTGCGTCTGGAACATCATCTCCCGACACATCCTGCACAAAGATGGAGCCAGGCATTCCGCGTCCCAGCTTATAAAGCGCCGTCAATTCATGACGGCGAATGATCTTTCCACGGCCAATGCCATGTGCATCTGTCGGAACGATATCGATCGCCTCTAAGTCTGGCCATTTTGCAAGAAAGGCCTCCGCCTCGGACAACATCGCTTGGGTGGGCGGATGATTTTCGGGCATAGGCAGACCTTTGGGCGCAATTTTCGTCATTCCCTTTTGCCGTTTTCAAAGGCTAGACGCAACCATCCTGCTCATTCGTCAAAGGTCTTGGCGAAATTACCCCCCAGTCTAACCACTGCCGCGCAACAAAAAACCCTGCAACCAATTAAGGTTGCAGGGTTTTTAGGTCGACACTTGGTGCCCAGGAGAGGACTCGAACCTCCACGTCTTGTGAACACTGGTACCTGAAACCAGCGCGTCTACCAATTCCGCCACCAGGGCAGGTGTCGTTAGCGCGATGTAGCCAAGCGCATTGGCCGAGTCAACGGTCATCGAT
>CAWUUC010000038.1:0-4713 GCA_963924905.1 uncultured Paracoccaceae bacterium | reverse complement strand
GCAAACCGCGGCCTTGCAGCAGGGGCTCAACCCCCGGCATGCGTCCCCTAAATTTGGTATAAAGGACATCTGCGGGTTCAGATCCCCCTGCCGAAAGGATATATTTTTCCAATTTCGCGGCCGTTTCGGGATCGAAGGGATCACCTGCCTCGGTGAATGCGGCGAAAGCGTCTGCGTCCATCACTTCGGACCACATATAAGAATAATAGCCCGACGAATATCCATCGCCCGAAAACACATGCGCAAATTGCGGGGTGGCGTGACGCATGCGGATGGCATGGGGCATGCCGATTGCGTCCAAAACTTCGGCTTGTTTTTGCATGGGATCGCTGGGGGCGGGGCCATCGTGAAAGGCCAGATCGACAAGGGCAGAGGCCAGAAACTCGACCGTGGCAAAGCCTTGGTCATATGTGCCTGCTGCCAACAAGCGGTTCAGCATATCGGCAGGCATGGGCTGTTGGGTGATGACATGACGGGCATGGGCTTGTAGAACCTGCGGCACCTCTAACCAATGTTCATACAGTTGGCTGGGCAATTCCACAAAGTCACGCGCCACTGAGGTGCCAGAAATAAACCCATAGGTGACATTTGAGAGCATTTGATGCAACGCATGGCCAAATTCATGAAAAAGCGTGCGCGCGTCATCATAAGACAATAGCGCGGGATCTGATTTTGCAAAATTGCATACATTGACAACGATCGGGCGCTGATCTCCGCCCAATTTGCGTTGCGCGCGCATCGCAGAACACCATGCCCCTGACCGTTTTGAGGGGCGCGCAAAGTAATCACCGATGAATACTGCGATATGGGCACCGTCCCGTGTCACCTCCCACGCACGCGCGTCTGGATGATAGAGCGACGCCTCAAGGGGGTGAAACTCAAGACCAAACAACTTGTTTGCCACATCAAATTGCGCGCCGATCATCGCATCCAGCGACAAATAGGGTTTTAGGATCGCCTCGTCCAAATCATGTTCGGCCACTTTGCGCCGTTCCGAATAATAGCGCCAATCCCAAGGTTCTAGTGGGCCCGTCATGCCATCATCATGCAGCATTTTCTCCAAAATCTTTGCGTCTTGAAGTGCTTTTTTGCGGGCTGGGGCCCAGACCCGCATCAAAAGCGCGCGCACCGCATCAGGGGTCTTGGCCATTTCAGGGGCCAGTTTGAAATCTGCGAATGTCGCATACCCCAAAAGCTGCGCGCGTTCGTGGCGCAAAGCCAAAGTTTCGGCGGCTATCGCCCGATTATCTGACGCATTGCCATTGGCCCCGCGCGCGACCCATGCGTTATACGCCTTTTCCCGCAAGTCGCGACGTGAAGAAAATTGCAAAAACGGCACGATAAGTGATCGGTTTAGGGTGATCACAGGACCATCTTGGCCGGCAGCCTGTGCGGCAGCGATGACGAAATCAGGCAGGCCTGCAAAATCATCAAGTGGCATCGACCAGCCGCGCTCTTCGGCCAGCAAATTCTGACCGAACTGGGTTCCCAAGACGGCAAGGCGGGATTTCACATCTGTCAGGCGTGTCGCCGCATCCCCCGTCAATTGGGCGCCAGATCGGACAAACATCTGGTGATAGAGTTCCAATACGCGCATCTGTTCTGGCGTTAGATTCTGGCTATCACGGTCGTTCCATAAGGTTTCGATACGGGCAAAAAGCGCCTTATTGTTAAACATCTGGGATGAATAAGCGCTCAGTTTGGGGGCCAGCTCACGCTGCAAATCTTCGCGGGCGGGTGTGCTATCGGCACCTGCAAGGTTATAAAAGACGCCGCTGACACGGTCCAAAACCGTGTCAGCCAGTTCCAATGCGTCGATTGTATTGGCAAAGGTGGGCGCGTCCAAGGAATTGGCGATCGTTGAAATATTGGTGCGCGCTTGTTCTAGAGCCGCATCAAATGCAGGGCCAAAATCAGCATCCGTGATCTGTGAAAATGGGGGCAGGCCAAAGGGTCCATTCCAAGGGGTCAGCAAAGCGTTCATGATGTGGGGTCTCCTTTGGGGGCGAAACCTTCGACGAAGGCCAGCATTTTGGGCAGGTAATGCGTTCGCAAATCATAATGAGCAATGGCGTGTCCGCGTGCCGCTGCCCGACGAGGTTCATACTTTTCGGGATTGGACAAGGCATCAATCAATTTGGTCGACCAAGCTGCTGTATCAAAAAAGTCCACCAAGCTGCCTGTCACGCCATCGGTGATCGCCTCGCGCACGGGGGCAGTGTCTGAGGCGACGATATGGCAACCGGCGGCCATAGCCTCTATCGCGGACCAGCTTAGAACAAACGGATAGGTCAGATAGGCATGGGTGCGACTGACATGCAGCAGATTGACGAATTTGGAATAGGGAACTTTGCCCATAAAATGCACGCGTGACAGATCAATGCGGTCTTTGACCTCGTCTAAAAAGATTTGCTTCCAAGTGCTTCCCGCAGGCGCGGGCGCGCCGTAACTGACATCATCCCCCCCGACCAAGACCACTTGGGCATTTGGTCTTGCCGCCATCACGGCAGGCAAGGCGCGCATAAAACTGTGATAACCCCGATAAGGTTCCAAGTTGCGGTTTACAAAGGTCAGAACCTCGTCACCAACGCGCAACTTTTTGCCATTGGGCAAATCAAAGCTGGCGTTCGGATTGGGTGTCAGAACCGCTGTATCGACACCGTCATGGATAACGCTGATTCGTTCACGTAACAGCGGGGGGTGCGCGTCGGCCTGAAAATGCGTTGGCGACAGCGCGGCATCGGCGTGAACAATGGACTGCGCCAAATAGGCGGCGCGACCTTGGGCAATGAAAATCTGATCAAAGCTTGGTTTTGAAAATTCAAGATCAAAGCCAATATCTGTGCCGACACCGCGATAGTAAAACTCTGCATACACGATCAGCTTTGCGTTGGGCCAAACCTCTTTTAGAAAAAGGGACTCGCCCCAACCAGAATGGGCAAAGATCACATCGGGATGATAATTTTCTTTTGCCTTTAGGTTCAGCGCCGCGCGGGCCGTGACAACTCCGCGGTCTGAATTCACCGTATAGTTGCGTCCCAAACGCGTGGCGCCTGCATCAACGCTGGGGGCCTTATAAACATATTTCAAATGCGGAATGTTTATTGTGCGTGTATTTACTGAATCGGTGATGGCAAAAACTTGGTGGCCACGTTTGATCAGTTCTGGGGCAAGGTGCAAAAATTGGCCTGGAAAATTTTGGTGAACAAAAAGTATTTTCAAATAATATCTCCAAAGGCCGCAGCCATAAGGGCGCGGGTATAATCCATTTTTGGGGTCGCAAAGAGGTGTTCTGTTGCGCCGATTTCAATAACATCGCCGTCCTTCATCACCATCACTTTATGGGCAAGGGCGCGGATGACGCGCAAATCATGGCTGATAAACACATAGGCCAGCCCCCATTTCTGCTGCAAATCACGCAACAGATCAACGATTTGGACCTGCACCGTCATATCCAAGGCCGAGGTTGGCTCGTCTAAAACCACCAATTTCGGGCGCAGGATCATGGCGCGGGCGATCGCGATGCGTTGACGCTGTCCGCCTGAAAACTCATGTGGGTAGCGGATGGATGTGGCCGGGTCTAGGCCAACATCTGTCATAATCTCGGCCACCAAATCGGCCTGAGATCGCCCTGTGGGTAGGCCATGCACGCCCAACCCTTCAGCAATAATCTCACCTGCCGTCATGCGCGGCGACAAGCTGCCAAAGGGGTCTTGAAACACAATCTGCATATCGCGGCGATGGGGGCGCATCGCGCGCGGCGACAGAGGCGCAAGGTCCGTACCTTGAAAATCAATCACACCTTGGGCGGCAAGCAGGCGCAAAATGGCCAAGGCAACGGTAGTCTTACCTGACCCAGATTCGCCCACAATTCCCAATGTCTCGCCCGCACGCAAGGTAAAGCTGACATCATTTACGGCGCGGACATGGCCCGTGGTGCGGCGCAAAAAACCCGTTTGAATTGGAAACCAAACCCGCAGATTTTGCACATCCAAGATTTGTGGTGCTGTTTGAGGCAATGCGCCCGCGCGCCCCTTTGCCTCGGCGGCCAACAGTTTTTGGGTATATGGATGCTGGGGATTGGCGAAAATCTGCGTGGTCGGGCCTTGTTCGACAATCTCGCCGCCTTGCATGACGCAAACGCGGTCCGCAATGCGGCGCACAATGCCAAGATCATGGGTGATAAACAGCAATGACAAGTTTTCAGACCGTTTTAGATCCGCCAAAAGATCCAGAATCTGTGCTTGGATCGTGACATCCAATGCCGTCGTCGGCTCATCCGCGATCAACAGATCTGGGCCATTGGCCAAGGCCATCGCGATCATCACTCGTTGACGCTGCCCCCCCGACAATTGATGCGGATAGGCGTTCATCCGGCTTTCGGGGTCGCGGATACCAACCTTTTGCAGCAATTCGATGATGCGGTTGCGGGCCGCATCCCCACTCAGGTTTTGATGCAAGGACAGGCTTTCGCCAATTTGTTTGGCGATCGTGTGCAGCGGGTTTAACGATGTCATCGGCTCTTGAAAAATAAAGCTGATATCATTGCCGCGGATCGCGCGCAGATCCGTGGCCCCGACCAATTCGCGCCCCTGATAGGTGATCGAGCCCGTCACTTGCGCGGAATCGCCCAAAAGACCCACCGTTGACAGGGCCGTGACCGATTTACCCGACCCAGATTCGCCAACGATGGCCAAGGTTTCGCCCCGTGTC
>CAWUUC010000037.1:0-3257 GCA_963924905.1 uncultured Paracoccaceae bacterium | reverse complement strand
TTTCCCAAGCGTTGCTTTGATGTAGGCATTGCCGAACAGCATGCTGTGACATTTGCCGCAGGTTTGGCCGCAGGCGGGATGAAGCCGTTTTGCGCGCTATATTCGACCTTTTTGCAGCGCGGCTATGATCAGGTTGTGCATGATGTTGCCATTCAGCGCT
The DNA here is from genome assembly GCA_963924905.1 of uncultured Paracoccaceae bacterium. Taxonomy (GTDB): domain Bacteria; phylum Pseudomonadota; class Alphaproteobacteria; order Rhodobacterales; family Rhodobacteraceae; genus Cypionkella. The sequence continues at coordinate 3,097 of CAWUUC010000037.1, read as the reverse complement.
TGCCCGTGCGCTTTGCGATTGATCGGGCGGGATTGGTGGGCGCGGATGGCGCGACCCATGCAGGGGCCTTTGATGTCGCCTTTTTGGCCAATTTGCCGGGATTTGTGGTGATGGCCGCCGCAGATGAGGCGGAATTGGTGCATATGGTTGCAACCGCGGTTGCCTATGATGCGGGTCCGATTGCCTTTCGGTTTCCGCGCGGCGAGGGCGTGGGCGTAGAGATGCCTATTGTTGGTGTGCCTTTGCCCATCGGCAAGGGGCGGATCATGCGGCAGGGCGCGCGGGTGGCGCTGTTGTCCTTTGGCACGCGTTTGTCCGAAGTGATGCGCGCCGCCGAAGCCTTGGCCGCAAAAGGTCTGTCGCCTACAGTCGCAGATGCCCGCTTTGCCAAGCCCTTGGACCGTGAGATGATCTTGGATTTGGCCCAAAACCACGAGGTTTTGATCACCATCGAAGAGGGCGCTGTTGGCGGATTTGGCAGCCATGTCGCGCAGTTATTGGCCGATGAGGGCATATTTGATCGCGGCTTAAAATACCGATCCATGGTTCTGCCCGATATCTTTATTGACCAAGCCAGCCCAGAACGTATGTATCAGGTCGCCGGCATGGATGCTGCGCAAATAGAGTCAAAGGTGCTGGAGGTTTTGGGCGTTACAGTGGTTGGGAAACGCGCATGAGGCCGTTGTTTCCATGGGACCGTCTGCGGGCGATGATGACCTTGCCCCGCCGTGTACAGATCATTTTTGCCGTGTTGGGGCTGATTGCGGTCACAACGGCGCCAAATGTTGAAAAGCTCGGGGATCGCTATCAGGTGGCGTTGCCATTGCTGGCATTGGGTTGTGAAGTGGTGAATGGGTCTGGCGTTGAATATCTTGGTCGATATGCGGTGATGTTTGTCGGCCTGCATGGCACAAAGCAGGCCTTGGGAAATACCCCGATCAATCATCGTCCCAATGGCGGGTTAGAGGGGTTCCCATCTGGTCATACTGCGACCGCGACCTTTGGCGCCGCATCATTGATGCAAAGCTGCGTGACAGGGGCGCCAGTGGCACAGGTCGTGGTGGCCTTGGCTGCGGCCTATACAGGCGGCTCGCGAATTGAAACGCATTGGCATACGTTGTTTCAAGTTATGGCGGGGGCAATATGGGGCATCTTGTGTTCGATGGCTTTGCGTCGCGATACGGCGCTGCGGCGTGGGATTGCTGCGGGACTTCAACGCATCTCTATTCAGCGCCGGTTCAATGCTGTAAAAAGCTGGCTGATTAAAACCGCAAACGTGATTTTTGCGGCCATGCAGCCCAAGGCCTTGGCGCTGTTGCGCTGGTTGAAATTGCGATTGAACTTGGGAAATAGGTCTTAGGGTGCGTCATTTACGCACCCTACCCATTCAAAACAAATCTAGGAGCCGTTTAAGGTAGCTGCGTTCCGTTTCTGGGCGCGTCTGATCGCCCGCACGTCTGCGAATTTCACCCAACAATTCATCTGCGCGACGGTAAACGTCGTCGCCTTGCAGCAGGTTCTCATCTGACCCATTCCGCAGCGCGTTGCCTGTATTGCGTCCCAAGGGATCGCGGCCATTGGGATCGTCTTGGCTCAATTGCGATCCACCATCGCTGCCTTCTTGTTGTTGCTCTTCGCTCAAAGCGTCATTGAGATCACCAATGCCGTTTCGCAGGGCCTCTAACGCCTCGGCTTGTCGATCCAAGGCACCTGATAAGTCCCCGTCGCGCAAAGCGCGTTCGGCTTCTTCCATGGCGCGGCCCGCATCGCTTAGGCTTTGGCGTCCCGATTCGCCGTATTCAGTTCCCTGCCCAGGCAAGGCCCCGTTTTGGCCCAATTGATCCAGACGGTCACGCAACTGCTGCTGGCGCTGGGCAAGCGACTGCCCACCTTCGCTGTCTTGGCCTTGACCGCTTTGCCCACCTTGCAGATCGCGAAAGGCGTCATCAGACAAGCCTTGTTGCCCTCGCAAAGTTTCCCCTAAATCTTGCATTGCCTGATCTGATGGCCCGCCTTGGCCTTGGGCGATTTGCATATTGTCCATGAACTGGCGCAGTTGTTCCATCAAATCAGCGGCTTCAGCGGTTTTGCCTTGTTCCATCAACTCTTGCAGACGATCGAGCATTTGCTGCAACTGATCTTGGCTTATCGAGGGGCCATTTTGAGAGGTTTGATCGCCTTGCTGTTCAGCCTGATTGGACAGTTGGCGCATATATTCTTGCAAGGCATCGCGCATTTCCGCCATCAAGTCTTGGATTTCGGCCTGTGATGCGCCGTTGCGGATCGCCTCATCAAGGCGGTCTTGAGCGCGCTCAAGGCGTTCTTTGGCGGATTGCAAGTCGCCTTCTTCGACCATCAGGGCAATTTCCCACAATTCGGCTGCGATTTCGTCGCGCAAAGCGGGGGATAAATCAGTCGCGCTGGCATCCAATCGACGAATGGCCACGCGCAACCGCAAATATGCGGCTTGGTTGCGGATGAACCCGTCTGGCGCATGAGTCACCGCCTTGAGGATTTGTGCTGCGCGCGGTGCAGAGGCGCGCGCCCACAAAAGATCGCGCCGTGTTTCAATCAAGGCGGCAGCCAGCGGGTCAAAAAAGCGTCGACCGGGTAGGATGACCGCGATGGGATCCGATTGTCCAGTTTGACCTGCGGCATCGGTGACGCGGTAGATCATCGTGACGGGCATATTTGAGAGGATCGATTGAGACAGATCGTCAATCAAGGTTGCGCTCAGAGCACTGCGATCGCCCTTTCGCGGCAAGGGCAGATCGAGGATCACAGGTGCGATCGGATCAGGGTCGAGTGCCAGTCCGTAACGGCGATCAAGGCGCGACATATCCAACGTGATTGTTACATCGCCTTGGGTGATGCCGTAATCATCTGCTGCTGAAAACTCTTGTTTAAAGCGGCCATCCGCCTCGCGAGCGATGTCTGCGTCGCTGGTGACGGTTGGGGGTGTGTCAGGTATGGCAATCACCGACCACGCTCGACCGCCTGCGCCTGAAATTTCCAATTCGCCAGATTGGGTGACAGTGAAATCTGCTGCGGGTTCTGAGGCCGCGCCTGGATCCGTCCGCCCTGAGACAGTTTCATC
>CAWUUC010000036.1:0-5987 GCA_963924905.1 uncultured Paracoccaceae bacterium | reverse complement strand
GCGAAAAAGGGCGCCTGCTGCGCGGGTCGCGATATTCATGACGCGGCCCGCGTGGCAGAAACCATGGGTTTTCCGCATTATGTGTTGGATTATGAAAATACATTCCGCGAAGCGGTGATGGAAGAATTCGCCGATGCCTATCTGGCAGGGGCCACCCCCGTCCCCTGCATTCGGTGCAATGAACGCGTTAAATTCAAGGACTTACTGGCCACCGCGCGTGATTTGAACGCCGATTGCATGGCAACAGGCCATTATATCCAACGTAAATTTGGGGCGGTTCCCGAACTGCATCGGGCCGCCGATCCGATCCGCGATCAAAGCTATTTTTTGTTTTCAACAACGGCTGAACAGCTGGCCTATTTGCGCTTTCCTTTGGGGCATCTGACCTCCAAGGCAGAAACACGCGCGCTAGCCCAGCGCTATGGGCTGGCAGTGGCGGACAAACCTGACAGCCAAGACATTTGCTTTGTCCCGAACGGCAACTACGCGGCTGTGATCGAAAAACTGCGCCCAGGTGCGGCTGATCCCGGCGATATCGTCGATCTGGACGGCACGGTGCTGGGTCGCCACAATGGCATCATACACTATACAATTGGTCAGAGAAAAGGCATTGGGATAGGCGGCATGGCGGACCCACTTTATGTGGTCAAACTCAACCCAGAATTGCGTCATGTGATCGTTGGTCCCAAAGCAGCGCTATCGACGCGAATCGTTCCCTTGCGCGAAATCAATTGGCTGGGGGATGCCCCCTTAAGCAGCCAAAGCGCATGGTCCATCGAGGTGAAGGTGCGATCAACCCGCCCACCGCGCGCTGCGATCTTGCGTCCGATATCCGATACAGAGGCAGAAGTAGAGCTGATCGCGCCCGAAGATGGTGTTTCGGCGGGTCAAGCTTGTGTCTTTTATCTGCCCGACAGCAGCCGCGTTTTGGGCGGCGGCTGGATCTGGAATGGGCGGCGCTAAGGTCAAATGGCACCACGCAAATCGTGATCTCGGTTTGTTTAATCTGACGGAACTTTGCCCAAGGTCGCGGATATCAAACGGAATGGATAGACCGTTAGTTGATCGCCGCCTCCATCCTTACGATGGGATCGGGTGCTATTCTTCTCTTTGAAAATATCCTCAGGGGGTGAGGCGCAGCCGAGGGGGCGCGAGCGCCCCCTTAGCCCCGACGCCCGCGGCGTTCACGCTTTGGCTCGCCCGATTGATCGCCCGTCCCATCTGATGTCGATGAAAACCCGCCCAATTTGGCGGAAATCTCGTCCAGACTTGGCGGCGTGCGCTTTGGCGTAGCTTCAAGTGCCGCGCGCATGGCCCGCAGATGTTCGGGCATGGTCCCACAACAGCCGCCGATAATGCGCGCGCCCGCATCGCGCGCCAACACGGCGTATTCGCCCATCAACTCAGGCGTACCATCGTAATGGATATGGCCATCGTGATATTTCGGGATCCCCGCATTGCCCTTGGCAATGATTGGGCGATGCGGGTCCGTCGCCGCAAATCCCAACACTGTCCGCATTAGATCAGACGCGCCAACGCCACAATTTGCCCCAAAGGCCAACGGTGGATTGGCAAGTCCCGCCACCATCGCCGCCATGGCAGAAGATGTCATCCCCATCATCGTGCGCCCTGCGGTGTCAAAACTCATGGTGCCGCACCAAGGCATCCCTGCCAATTGGGCCGCTTCGGCGGCGGCGGCATATTCTTCGGGCGCAGAAATAGTCTCCACCCATAACACATCCGCCCCACCCTCTTTCAAACCCTCGGCTTGTTCGTGAAACATTTCGACGGCGGCACGGTGTGTCAGCGTGCCCATCGGTTCAAAAATCTCGCCCGTTGGCCCAACAGAGCCTGCCACAATCACCGTGCGCCCTGCGGCATCGGCAATCTCGCGTCCCAGCGCCGCCCCAACACGGTTCAGTTCGCGCACCCGCCCTTGGGCCCCATGCAGTTTCAAACGACTGGCATTCCCACCAAAGGTATTGGTCAGAAAAATATCGGATCCCGCATTGACTGCATTGCGATAAAGGGTGCGGATGTTATCGGCTTGATCGACATTCCACAGTTCTGGCGGCTCTCCCGAAGACAGGCCCATGTTAAACAAATTGGTGCCCGTCGCCCCATCGGCCATCAACCAATCATGTGTTGCCAGCATTTTCGATAAAGGATCTTGTGCCATAACGTCCTCGCTTGTCAAATATCCCCATCTCTTTGCCATGCAAAACCGATGGGGGCAAACCCATATTGGGTGTCAGCGTCAGATTTGGCCAAAGTGTCAGAATGTCGATAGCGCTTTGGCGCGATGGCCCAAGCGATCGAAATTGCCCCTAATGCGGCAGCAAACCAATGCGGTGCGATGAAATATCGCCCCTCCCATCTGGGGGCAAAACTGTCCTTGAACTGGCGCAGGCCGCTATCGGTCCATCTGCTCATAAAATTGGGTAAGGTTAAAAAGGCCGTTTGCGGCACTGCGGCCAAAGACAGGCGCGCCACCCCCCGCGCCGCCGCATCAAGGATCGCGCTGTGAACCAAAAGATGCATGGTCCCATCAGGGATACGGGCGCGGTGACGCATCAAATCCAATGTCCATTCGCCGCACGTTTCGTGCAAAGTGATAAACCCCATCACCTGCCCCTGATGATAGGCAATATAAATCCGCTGATAACTGACGTAATCGCGCGCATAGCGCCCCATCGAAAATCCCCGTTCACCGCCGTGCAGTCGCGCCCATTCTGCCGCAATATCGTCTAAATCTGCCCAAGGCTGATCATGATCTTTCTGCACAATTTGCACCATTTTTGCGCGGCGCAATTTGCGGCGCAATCCTGCGCGCCGCAAATGGGTCAAATCATAGCCCTGCGGATCAATGATGGCTTCACAAGCGCTGCGAACCACCCTCCAGCCCGCGCCGCGTGCCAATCCCGCCAAAGAAGCAGACGCTTTATAGATCACAGGCCAGCGCGCCTCGGCCCGAGCGGTGTTTTGCAACATTTCAAGGGCGTCCTTGTGGCCGCCAATCGGATCAAAAAGTCCAACTAAAACATGATTTCGCCGCCCCACCACCCATTTCGCACGCCCGTTTTGGCCAATCAAACCATGTTCGCCTTGGGCCACTATCCCCGTTTCAGCCCGACAGTTTTGGCGCGGCAGCTGCACTAGGGCAAAGGGCGATGTCGCCTGTGGCGCGGGCCCAAGGATCGCCACAATGGCCCCCAAGATTGCGGGTGCCACAAAATAAATCAGCCGCCAAGCCACAATGGCCGCCAAGACGTGATCGCTGGGCAGATGCGGCAACAGCGCCAAGAGCGTGACCTCAAACGCGCCAATCCCCCCTGGCGCGCCCGACACCAAGCCCGCACCATAAGCCAATAAAAATGCAGGTAAAATTGCAAAAAAGGGTGGGGCAATTTCTGCTGGCAAAAAGATATAAAAGGCAAAAGCCGCCGCAAAACTGTCGATGGCACAAAAGACGATCAAACCTGCGATGGTAAATCCGTTCGGCCATCGAAATCTCACTTTTGGGGCCGCAATCGAAAGGGCAATTGCCCCAATCGCAACGGCCAAAACCAGATAGGCCACGTCTTGATGGGCGGCATTGGGTTGGGCGATCACCACTGTTGATGTCACGATTGCCCATGCCCCCAAAAAGGACAAGGCCACCGCCAATGTGATTTTACTGGCCATGATCAAAGATTGCTCTGGCAACATCCGCCAGCGCAAAATCGCCCCCGTCAGTACGCCCAAACCTAAACTTTGGCTGACTGCAATGGCGCAGATCCCCGCGCGTCTTGCACGGGCGCTGTCGACATGGGTGCAGAAATGACGGTGTAGCAAGGCGTCATAATGACCCACCGCCCAAAAGGCGAGACCTGTCAAAACAGAGGCCGACAGCCAATCGCCCCAAGACATTTGCAAAACGCTGCGCTGGAGTTGATCAAGGTCCAGTTCCTGAACACGGGTCGACAAAAGCCATAAAAACAGCGCGCCCAGCCCAAACGAGATGCCGATACGCCCCATGATGCGATGCGCGCTGCCCAGTTCAGACAAAGCAAGACGCGCGGCCTGAACCTGTTTCAATCGCTTCATGAAATTCCCCTTATCTTCCCGCTATCATGACGGAATGCGCGCAAAGACGAAGTTAACGGATAAAATTGTTCGGAAATCTTTCGCCTCTGCGCCCACAGCGTCGATAATTTATGTTTTTTGCTTGACCCTGCGCGCGCGGCGGTGAAAACCCGTGTCATGGGAACAGCAACACTTACAATTGATCTTGATGCCATCGTCGCCAATTGGCAGGCGTTGGATCGTGCCTCGGCGGCGGGCGTGCAAACGGCGGCTGTGGTCAAGGCGGATGCCTATGGTTTGGGGGCCGCGCGCGTGGCGCGGGCCTTGGCCCAAGCGGGCGCGCGTCGATTTTTCGTTGCGGTCGCCGAAGAGGGTGCAGCCTTGCGCCAAATCCTTGGCCCGGGACCGCAAATTAACATTATGGCAGGCCATATGGCTGGCGATACAGAGATGATCGCCGACCTTGATTTGACGCCGATGTTAAATTCCATCGACCAAATCACTCGCCATTTTGAATCCTTGCCCGGCGCGGCCTTTGGCATTCAGTTAGACACGGGCATGAACCGCCTTGGCATGAAAGAACCCGAATGGGAGGCTGTGGCGCCTTTGGTTTTGCCCGCAGGGCCACAGTTGATCATGTCCCATTTGGCCTGTGCCGACGCGCCGAGCAATGTCATGAACAACAGCCAATTGCTTTTGTTCCAAGCGATGACCGAAGGCACAGGCATTCCGCGCAGTCTCGCCGCAACAGGTGGCATCTTATTGGGGCCAAAGTATCACTTTGACCTGACGAGGCCCGGGATTGGCATTTATGGTGGCGCGCCGTTTTATGACGCGCGCCCTGTTGTGCGTCTGTCCTTGCCTGTGATCCAAACCCACAGCGTGAATGAGGGCGAAACGGTCGGCTATTCCCAAGGCTGGACGGCGGACTTGCCATCAATCACAGCGACGGTGTCTGGCGGTTATGCCGATGGGATTTTGCGAAGCCTATCCAACAAGGCCACCTTTTGGGACAATGACACGCCCTGCCCGCTGATTGGCCGCGTGTCGATGGATTTGATCACGGTCGATATCACCCATCTGGCCGAAGTGCCTGAACGCCTTGATTTGATCGGCCCCCATCAAGGTGTCGATCAATTGGCGGCGGTGGCGGGGACCATTGGCTATGAAATCCTTACCTCTTTTGGCCCCAGGTATCTGCGCCGCTATCTCGAGGGTAATTCGTGATCGCGGTGCGCGCATTGGCGGGGCTTGGACGCCCTGTTTTGGCGGCATTTGCTGCCTTGGGGCGGATCGCAATTTACGCGGGTCAAACGCTGTCTGCGATGATGCGCGCGCCATTTTATGGACGCGAGTTTGGCGCGGCACTGCTGAATGTTGGCTGGCTGTCGTTGCCTGTGGTGGGATTGACGGCCATTTTCACAGGAGGCGCGCTCGCACTGCAAATCTATGCGGGGGGACAGCGCTTTTCTGCCGAAGCGGTGGTGCCGCAAATCGTGGCCATTGGCATGGTGCGCGAACTTGGCCCCGTCTTGGTGGGGCTGATGATTGCAGCGCGCGTTACCAGTTCCATTGCGGCCGAAATCGCCACAATGAAAGTCACCGAACAACTTGATGCTTTGGTCACCTTGTCGACAAATCCCATGAATATCTGACCGTACCACGCGTTTTGGCAGGTGTTTTATGTGTGCCGATTTTGGTGGGAATTGGCGATATCATCGGGATTATGGGCGGGTTTTTGGTCGCCACAGGCCAATTGGGGTTCAACCCTGCCACCTATATCAAAAACACGGTTGATTTTCTGACCACACCTGACGTCACCTCGTCTTTGATCAAAGGCGCTGTCTTTGGCTTTATCGCCACTTTGATCGGCTGTTATTACGGGATGAATTCAGGGCGTGGCGCACAAGGGGTGGGGGGGG
>CAWUUC010000035.1:0-3452 GCA_963924905.1 uncultured Paracoccaceae bacterium | reverse complement strand
CCCTCAAACTGGCACGCGCTTGTGCGAATGAAAAGGGGGCAGCTAGCCCTTTTTGATGGCCTTTAACTTATCGATTCCCATGGTTTTCATCGCCAGCTTTTCATAGAACGGCTCAGACTGCCCCTGTTTGATTTTTCGCATGAAATACTTTTCAAATCCAACTTTTGCAAAATGCACCCATTTGCCGCTGCTGGACCAATTGACGTTGCGCGGCGGGATCTGGGGTTGGGCCACAAAAGCAATGCCATTATCGCCAAAATCGGCCAAACAAATCGCGTTCCATGTTGCCACATGGTCAGGCGTTTCGCCGCGCAGCATTTGACCGATATTCAGCGCCGTGGCCGTCACCATAGATTCGATCATAAATCCCGTTTTTGGCACGCCACAAGGCACCGGTGTGGGTCCGATGGGGGGTATGGCCACACAGACGCCAATTGCAAAGATATTCTTATATTTTAGGTTTTGTTGATGTCTGTCCACAATTGTAAATCCACGGGGGTTTGACAGGCCCGCGATATCGCGCAATGGCTTAATACCGCGAAACGCCGGCAGCATCATCGAAAAGGCAAAGGGCAGATCACGCGCGATTTTGATGCTGCCATCGTCATTGATTTCTTCGATACTCATCTTCCCGTCAGTGACCGATGTGACGCGCGCCGATGTGATCCATTTGATATGTTTATCCCGCATTTGGGATTCCATCAGACCCTTGGTGTCGCCCACTCCATCCAATCCCAAATGCCCGACATAGGGTTCGGATGTCACAAAGGTCATCGGTACTTGGTCGCGGATTTTGGCCCGCCTTAGCGCGGTTTCCAAAATGAACATAAACTCATAGGCGGGGCCAAAACAGCTGGCCCCTTGCACCGCACCGATGATGACAGGGCCGGGGTTGGCCATCAATGTTTCAAACGCCGCCTTGGCATCCAAAGCGTGATCGACATGACAGACCGATTGCGTGAACCCGCCTTGTGGACCCAGCCCAGGGATTTCATCAAAAGCCAATTCTGGCCCCGTCGCAATCACCAGATAATCATAGATGACGGATGTTTCATCGACCAAAGTGATCCGGTTTTCGGCAGGGTGCAGACGTTCCGCCGCCACCGGGTGAAAGCTGATACCTTTTTTTTCCATCACAGGGGCCAGATCAATACTGACCTCGTCACGCTTGCGCCAGCCCACTGCGACCCATGGATTGGACGGCACAAAATGATAGATCGGATCTTTGGTGATGACGGTTATATGATCGTTAGGCCCGATCTGATCGGCCAATTCATAGGCCATGATCGAGCCACCCAGACCCGCCCCTAAAACAACAATATGTGCCATGATCTGTCCCCTTTTGCTGTGAGAGAGATTAGGTCGATTGGGGGGTAATCATCTTGATCTAGATCATCATAATAAGAAAAGGCCCGCCAAACGGGGCGGGCCTTTCGTCAGATTTGGCCGCAATTATTGCGGGATATCGCCTTTGATACCTTCGACATAGAACATCATGCCCAAAAGATCGCCATCAGGGGCAGTTGCGCCGTCAGCCAACCAAGCCGAGCCGTCTTGCTTGTTGATCGGGCCGGTGAACGGATGATACGATCCGTCCGCAATGGATGCTGTCAACGCCTCTGCTTCGGCTTTGATCTCGGCGGGGACTTTGTCAGTGATTTCACCGATTTCTACTTCTCCGCCTTTGATGCCTTCCCATGCGTCGATCTGAGCATAGGTGCCGTCCATCAGTTCGCCAACACGCTTAACATAGTAAGGTGCCCAGTTGTCGATGATGGACGAAACCCGTGGGCCGTCTTTGTATTCTGTCATATCCGACGCCTGTCCAAAGCCAATCACAGCACCATTGGTTTTTGCTGCTTCGGCCAAAGGTGCGGTTGAATCGGTATGGCTTGCGATCACATCCACGCCTTGGTCGATCAAAGCTTTGGCTGCGTCGGCTTCTTTTGCAGGGTCAAACCAAGTAAAGGCCCAGACCACCGACAATTCCACGTCTGGATTGACCTTTTTGGCATGCAGATAATAGCTGTTGATGCCCATGATCACTTCGGGGATTGGGAATGACCCAATATAGCCGATTTTGTTAGATTTGGTCATCTTGCCTGCAATATGGCCCTGAACCGCGCGCCCTTCATAAAAACGGGCGTTATAGGTCGAGACATTGGCAGAATCGCGTTTGTAGCCTGTGGCATGTTCAAACTTGACGTCAGGGAATTTCGCAGCGACCGCATTGGTTGGGTCCATATAGCCAAACGAGGTCGTAAAGATAATATTGCAGCCACCCAAAGCCATTTGCGTCATAACCCGCTCAGAATCGGCGCCCTCAGGCACGTTTTCTTGCCATTGAATTTCGACCTTATCGCCATAGGCTTCTTGAACTGCCAAAGCACCTTGGTGGTGCTGGTATGTCCAGCCGCCATCGCCAATTGGACCAACATAAACAAAGCAAGCTTTGGTTTTGTCTTGTGCCATCGCGCCGCCTGCAAAGGCCAACCCAAGGCCAAGTGCCGCTGTCGCCAGCAAAGTTCTTCTTAGCATTTTATTCTCCCCGTGATTGGGGCGGCAGCCGCCCCGTTGTTTGCCGCGCGTTACCGCACGGAATGAAAATTCTGACCCAATGCGCTGGGCGCAGCATTTGCCCGCCCTTTACGCGATGAAATGATCACCAACACAATGATTGTTATCAGATACGGTGACATCGACAAGTATTCCACTGGGATAGAAGACCCTGCTGCCTGAAGATTCAGCTGCAAGACCGTAATTCCGCCAAAAAGATAGGCACCAATTAAAACCCGCATCGGTTTCCAGCTGGCGAAAACCACAATTGCCAGCGCAATCCATCCAGCGCCTGCGGTAATGCCGTCCGTCCACTGGGGCACGCGCACCAGACTTACATAGGCGCCACCCATGCCCGCCATCGCCCCACCAAAGACAATCGCGGCCAAGCGAATTCGCAGCACTTTATAGCCCAAGCTATGCGCCGCTTCGGCATTCTCTCCGACTGCGCGCAAGATCAACCCCGCCCTTGTGCGTGCCAAAACATACCAAGTGGCAATGACCATCAAAACCGAGAAATAAACAACCCAATCATGCCCGAAGATGACGCGTCCAAAAAATGGAATCTCGCGCAGGGCCCCAAAATCCAGCGCCAATGTGGCAGGCGGTTTGATCCCCGTATATCCTTGGCCCATCATGGCCGACAGTCCCAATCCAAACAGCGTTAGGGCCAATCCTGTCGCCACTTGATTGGCCAATAACCCCAAGGTCATCAAGGCAAACAGACCTGCCAAAATCGCCCCACCCATGGCCCCCGCAAAAAACCCAAGCAAGGGGCTGCCCGTCTGCACTGCCGCAATAAACCCGCAGATCGCCCCCATGATCATCATACCTTCAACGCCAAGATTCAAGGCACCCGCCTTTTCGGCGACCAATTCCCCCAAAGCGGCCAATAA
>CAWUUC010000034.1:0-2543 GCA_963924905.1 uncultured Paracoccaceae bacterium | reverse complement strand
GCCTTGATGACGCAGCCTAAAGTGTTGATGTTAGATGAGCCGACTGCAGGCGTATCGCCCATCGTGATGGATGAGTTATTTGATCGGATCATCGAAGTCGCGCGCACGGGGATTTCCATTTTGATGGTCGAGCAAAATGCGCGCCAAGCCTTAGACATTGCCGACAAGGGCTATGTTTTGGTCCAAGGGGCCAATCGGTTTACAGATACGGGCGCAGCCCTCCTTGCGAACCCAGAGGTTCGCCGTTCATTTTTGGGAGGCTGAGGAATGGATATTCTGAACGCCCTTGTGGCTTTTTTAAACTTTGTCTTCATCCCTGGGCTTGCCTACGGCAGTCAATTGGCACTGGGGGCTTTGTCACTGACATTGATTTTCGCTGTGTTGCGGTTTTCGAATTTTGCCCATGGGGACACGATGGCCTTTGGGGCGATGTGGGTGATTTTGATCACTTGGGCCTTGCAAGCCATCGGGATTTCGGGCGGTGCTTTGCCCACGGCGCTGATTGCGCTGCCCTTTGGCATTGCGATCACCTGTCTGTTCACCTTGGGGACGGACCGCGTTGTTTACCGCTTTTTCAGGGAACAAAAGGCCGCGTCGATCATCATGGTCATCGTTTCAACGGGTGTCATGTTTATTATGAACGGATTGACGCGGATGATCATTGGCACCAGCGAGATCAACTTTGCAGACGGGCAAAGGATGATCCTTGCAGCGAATGATTTTAAGCTTTGGTCAGGGTTGGACGAAGGACTTGCGATCAAAACCACAACGCTGATCACCGTGGTTGTGACGCTCTTTTGTGTGGCCGCGTTGTTTTGGTTTTTACAAAAAACGCGCACGGGCAAATCGATGCGGGCCTATTCTGACAATGAGGATTTGGCATTGCTGTCGGGGATCAACCCTGACCGTGTTGTGATGGTCACATGGATTATTGCGACGGCCCTGGCAGTGATAGCGGGGACATTATTTGGCTTGGACAAGTCGTTTCGCCCCTTTATCTATTTTCAGTTGCTGTTGCCTATGGCAGCGGCGGCCGTGGTCGGCGGTCTTGGCAGCCCGATCGGTGCGATTGCGGGTGGCTTTATCATCGCCTTTTCCGAGGTTTTTGTGACCTATGCTTGGCGCAAGATCGTGCTTTATTTGGCAGATATCGATCTGGCACCAAATACGTTGCTGCAGTTGTTGTCGACGGATTACAAATTTGCGGTCAGCTTTACGATCCTGATTTTGGTTTTGCTGGTGATGCCAACGGGCATCTTTAAGGGGAAATAAAATGCCACATCGCAATGTTTTGATGTTCGCGGCGGTGGGGATGTTGTTTGTCGCGACAGGCCTATTCCAAAGCTGGAATCTTAGTCTGCAAATCCTAAATATCGGCGTCTTATCGGCCATCATGGCCTTGGGCGTGAATATGCAATGGGGCTATGCGGGGCTGTTTTCGACGGGGATCATGGGATCCGTCGCCTTGGGTGGTTTGGCTGTGGTGATTGTGTCCAGCCAACCTGTGCCAGAGGGTTGGGCCTTGGGGGGACCACGATTGTTGCTGGGGCTGGCGTTTGGCGTTTTGGTCATCGGTTTGGCGGTCTTCACATATCGGCGGATGCAGGCCAGTCGGGCGCGCACCGCTGCATTAACCGCGATTTTAATACTTGGCTTTTTCGCCTATCGAGCGATTTTTGATCCTGCTGCTGCGGGTGTTGAAAGTTTTAACCCTGCCACGGCTGGCAATATTGGAGGCTTTGGTTTGCCATCGTTGGTTGCCTGGCCTGTTGGCGCGGCCTTGGCGGGTCTTGCGGCTTGGGCGATCGGCAAAGTGGCTTTGGGCCTGCGATCTGATTATCTGGCCATTGCCACCCTTGGGATCGCAGAAATCGTGCTATCGGTCATGAAGAACGAGGATTGGTTGGCGCGGGGGGTCAAAAATATCATCGATTTGCCGCGCCCTTGGCCCGTACCTTATGAGGTGGATTTACAAGCTGATCCTGGCTTTGTTGAAATGGTCACGGCATGGGGGGCAACGCCGATTGGGGCCTCAACCATCCTTGTCAAACTGCTTTACTTGCTGATTTTCAGTCTTGTTTTGTTCGGACTGATCTTTTTGTCGGAACGTGCGCTCAACAGCCCATGGGGCCGCATGGTGCGCGCCATTCGTGATAATGAGGTATCTGCGGCCGCGATGGGCAAGGATGTCACACGTCGCCATCTGCAAATATTCATCATCGGTTCGGCGGTGGTGGGACTGGCAGGCGCGATGCTGACCTCGCTTGAGGGGCAACTGACACCGAACAGCTATACACCCCTGCGCTTTACCTTTTTGATTTGGGTGATGGTGATCGTCGGTGGGTCGGGCAACAATTGGGGCGCAGTTCTGGGCGGTTTACTGCTGGGCTGGTTGTGGCTGATTGTGGAAAATGCGGGACCCGTGGCGATGGCCTATCTGACAATGCCGCTGCCCGCCGGGGCGCTGAAATCGCATTTGATTGAGGCTGCGCCGCATCTGCGGTTGGTCACTTTGGGGGCGGTTTTGTTGTTGGTCCTTCGGT
>CAWUUC010000033.1:0-2712 GCA_963924905.1 uncultured Paracoccaceae bacterium | reverse complement strand
GTTGGGGCCTCGGGGTATCAAGAGGATGGCACATTGGTGCCCAGCGAATTGGCGGTCTTTAGCACACAAGTGCCTGATGGGTCTTATTTGGTGATCCGCGATGTCGACACGGCGGGCAATGAAAGCAGCACGCTTTATCTGCGATACGTCAGTGGTGAGGTGACGGTTGATCTATCACGGCAAGGTCTGCAAGGATTTGACTTTGGCACGATTGATCTGACCTCTGCCGATGCCAATCTGACATTGGATGCGGCGCGTATTTTGGCGCTGACGGGCGCGGATAAGCAGATGACAGTCACGGGCGACATTGATGATGTGGTCAATCTGCGCGGTGCGGTGGACACACAGCAAACCGTCACATCCCACGGCGAAACCTATAAGCTTTACACGCTTGGCGCCTCGGGGGCCTCTGTGCTGATCGATGATGATATCACGGTTACACATATTGTTTGATTGGGGGGTAGGGCGATGCCCTCGCACCAAAAAATCAGACAAAGGTCTGACGGATATTTGCAAATCAGTGTGGCTTTTGCCACGCTGATTTTGCTGACAGGATGCCTTGAGCAGCCCGCAATGATGCGTTCAGACGGCACCTTAGCGGGGGTGTCGCCCTATGCCCAATCGCAAGCGCAATCTTCCACCATCATCAGCGCTTTACAGGCGCGCCATTCAATCTTGCCGCCCAATGGCAGTTTTGCCCAAATGGCCGAGGCGATTATCGCTGCCAATTCCGGTGCGGCTGCGGCTGAATTGCGTGTTGCCCAATTGCGCGCCGAGGCAAAGTCAAAAAACTGGCTTCCGCAATTGGGCCCATCGGTTAGCCTTACGTCTTTGTCTGGGTTGGTGGCCAGCCTCACCCTTAGCCAGCCCGTGTTGGATCATGGTCGCCGTAAAGCCGAGCGCGACTTTGCCGCTGCAGATGTCGAAGTGGCGGCGGTTGCGTTGTCAGCCAATATGAACCAGCGTGTCTATGAAGGCTTGCAATACTATATCCAAGCCGAACGCGCTCGCGCCCAAGCCGCCGTATCCGAGCGCGCGGCGGGCCGATTGGCGGGATTTGAAAAATCCATGCAAACCCGCGTTGAGGGCGGTCTTTCGGATCTGTCGGAAAAGCAAGTGATCAGTCAACGCTATGTCGAAATGCAAGCGACCGTTTCTGCCGATCAAGATGCCGCGCAAAATGCATGGCGGCAATTGGCGTCGATGACAGGACAGGCGGCACCAAAAGTGATGGGATTGGATAACCTGACCGCCTTAAACCAAGCGCCGACAGCCCTATCAGTGTTGCGTCAAGGCGCAGAGGGAAAACGCCTGCTTGCCGAAGCGGCAATGTCACGGGCAGAAATGTTGCCAGGGATCAGGGCCAGCGCAAATGCCAGCGAAGCAGGCGTCAACCCAGGGCTGCAATTGACGGGCTTGGGGATGTTGAATGCAGGGGGCTCGGCCACAATGCAGGCCATCGCTGAAACCGCAAATGTGGTGGATGCCCAGAATGCCGAGGCCGCAGATACCGCCAATCGTCGTTTGGTCGCCTTG
Organism: uncultured Paracoccaceae bacterium; assembly: GCA_963924905.1. GTDB lineage: Bacteria > Pseudomonadota > Alphaproteobacteria > Rhodobacterales > Rhodobacteraceae > Cypionkella. The sequence continues at coordinate 1,176 of CAWUUC010000033.1, read as the reverse complement.
ACGGGAGAGATCAACACTTTGCGTGGCCGCGAAGAACAAGGCGCAAAAGTACTTGCCCAGACCGAAGCCAACCTAGAGCTGTTTGACGAACAATACAAAGTTGGACGCGCCACATTGCTAGAATTGGTGGGCCAGTATGACTCCTATGCGCGGCTAAAGCGCGATCAAGTGGCTTTGCGGTTTGAAATTGCCCTTCGACAGCTGGAACTGGGGCGGGATTTGGGCCTTTTGATAGATGGATCGCGGTTATGAGCAATCGAGTGATAGCTTTGCAGGATCGGCGCGGGCCAGTGGCTGCGCGACTTGCGGCGGCCATATCGCGGCCGAGTAATCCGGCGCCAGATGACCCCACGGACAGTGTTGTTGCCGCCCTTGCGACGCCTGATCTGGGTCCTCAGCCAAGCGTTGCCGCTAGCCCGGCCCAAGATGGTGTGCAATTGATCTGCATGACTAGGGGTTTGATCGGTCACGACTTGGCTGTGGGTGATTTGCAAGAGCAAGCGCAAATTCTGGGTCTGGATGGGCTGCAGCACATAGCGGGGGTCGCCCAAACCCTGCGCGCATTAGGGTTAGACGCCCAAATTACGAAATCGCGCGATTGCAATCCCGCTGACTTTCCCGCACTTGCCGAAATGCGCGGTGGCGCGCTCGTGCTGATCTTGGCGGTCGATCGCGACATGATCCAAATCTTTGACGCAGATTCCACCGATCATCGGCGCGAAATCGAACGCGCTGCCTATACGGCGGCCTTTACAGGCCGTATTTTGGCCATTCAGACAGGCACCCCCGAGCTGCAAGCCCGCCATGTTCCCAACACCCAGTCGCGGCATTGGTTTTGGGGCGAATTTGGCCGCTACAAGCGTCAGCTTGGTGAGGTTGCAGCAGGGTCATTGGTTGCCAACATTTTGGCGGTGGCGGTATCGTTGTTTTCGATGCAGGTCTATGACCGCGTTATCCCTTATCAAAGTGAGCCAACGCTGTGGGTTCTGGGGATTGGCGCCTTGTTGGCGGTTGGGCTTGAGGGCGGATTAAAGGTTGCGCGTTCGGGTCTGATGGATTTGACAGGCAAGCGGATTGAATTGGCTGTGCAAGCTGATTTGATGGAAAAACTGCTGGGGATGAAACATGGCGCAGGGCGCAGCCCCAGCACCCTTTTTAGTGCAATGCGCGAATTTT
>CAWUUC010000032.1:0-2839 GCA_963924905.1 uncultured Paracoccaceae bacterium | reverse complement strand
TTTCGCGCCATGCCCCGATTTTGATCGCAGGGCCAACGGCATCGGGGAAATCTGCGCTGGCGATGGCGCTGGCGGCCCGCGATGGTCGTTTGATTGTCAATGCCGATGCTTTGCAGGTCTATGATGCGTGGCGCATTTTATCGGCCCGACCCAGCTTGGCAGATGAGGCCGCCTTGCCGCATCGGCTTTATGGGCATATCGGGCGCGATCAACCCTATTCCGTGGGTCATTGGTTGCGGGAGATGGCCGCGTTCATGGATCAGCCCATCGTCGTTGTGGGCGGCACCGGGTTAAATTTTTCTGCGCTGACGATGGGTTTGGCGGAAATACCCGCGATCCCACCAGATGTGCGCGCCATGGCAGACGATCTGATGGCGGTGGGGGGCATTGCAGCCATGCTACCCGATCTGGACTCCACAACACGCGCCAAAATTGATCAGCACAACCCCGCCCGTGTGCAGCGCGCATGGGAGGTGCAATCGGCAACGGGGCGTGGATTGGCCGATTGGCAACGTGACACCCCCCCGCCCCTTTTGGCGCGCAAAGACTGTGAAGCGCTTGTTATGCGCCCTGATGTTACATGGCTGGATGCGCGGATCACCCAGCGGTTTGATCAGATGATGCAAGAAGGCGCCCTGCACGAGGCCCGCGCCGCCCTGCCCCATTGGCAGGCAAATGCGCCTTGGGCCAAGGCGATTGGTGCGCCAGAATTGATCGCCTATTTGCAAGGCGACATCAGTTTGGACGCGGCACGCGAGGCCGCTATTTTGGCGTCCCGACAATACGCCAAACGACAGCGCACTTGGTTTCGAAATCGGATGCAAGACTGGCAAACCATGCCCTGCCCCTAGTTATCCACAGACTTGCCCACAAAAAATCGATGCCTATTCTGCAAAAATGCCTGATTCTTGCAATTTTTTATCCAAAATTTTCAACCACCATGCTAAAGTATATCGTAATTTGAAAAATGATTTTCCATGCCACATTTATCTGAATCGCAATTTATGCGGCTTATTCCCCTGCAACGATTAGCGGCTCTTGGGCGCTGGCGGGTGGAGGCAATGCGAAGCCTACCAGAGGCGTGTTTGCTTTATGTCACCAAAGGGATGGGGCGCATCACAGTGGCAGGGCTGACGCGGGGCTATTCGGCGGGCAATACTATTTTCATCCCAGCGGGGGTGATGCACGGATTTGAACTTGGCCCAAATGTCCAAGGCATTGCGGTTTTTTTTGGCAGCGATTGCACCTTAAACGTGCCCAATTCTCCACAGCATTTTCGGCTGCGCGATGCCAACGCGCAAAACGAATTGGCGAATATTTTGGATATGATTCAGCGCGAAAATGACACAAAACGCCCCGCATTTGCCCGCGCGGTGCATTATCACCTTGGGCTCATCAGTGTTTGGCTGGAACGTCAGGTCCTGCGCGCTGAACCCGACACGATCCCCCCTGATGCCGCGCAAAGACTTGTCGCCCGCTTTACCGAGGTGATGGAACTTCGGTTTCGCAAGGGGATTGGGGTTGCAGAATTGGCGGAAGAGCTGGGTGTAACACCCACCCATCTGACGCGGTGCTGCCGTGGCGCATCAGGGCGAACTGCCCTTGAAATGCTGCAAGATCGCCGCCTGTTTGAGGCGCGAAAGTTGCTGTCAGACACGAAACTTCCGGTGGGACAAATCGGCATGACGCTGGGTTTTGCCTCGGCGGCCTATTTTACGCGCGCCTTTCAAAATCAAACGGGACTTTCGCCCAGTGCATTTCGGCGCACAGGATAAAATTCCCAAAAAGGGCTTGCGTCATAGAAATCTAGGGGTCATGCTGCTTGTGTCGTTAAATCGTCATTTTATGACGCATATTGACACAGAAGCTGGCGTGAAAATGGTGTCCCATACGGGACATCGGCGGTGCCGGACTCACTTAGGTGAGAAAACAGAATCACCAAGGAGCAGCAGAGGCATCTCTGCAAAAAAGCTCATGGAATGCGAGGGGCATACCCATGCCCAACCACAACAGGGAGACGAGAATGAAACTATTTAAATCAAAGGGCCTCCATCCTGCAGCCCTGATGCACGCCGATGAATATCGCGCAGGAAAACTATCGCGCCGCGAGTTTTTTAGCCGCGCCACCGCCTTGGGTGTGACCGCGACGGGCGCGTACAGCCTGCTCGGTCTTGCAGCCCCTGCCATGGCACAAGACGCCAAAATTGGCGGTATCTTGCGCTGCGCTATGGAAGTGCGCGCCCAAAAAGACCCCCGCACCGCAGATTGGCCACAAATCACAAACGTTTCTCGCGGTTGGTTGGAATATCTGATCCAATATAACCCCGATGGCACCTTTGAAGGCCGCCTGTTGGAATCCTGGGAAGCCAATGCCGACGCCAGCGAATACACATTGAAAGTGCGCCCTAGCGTCACATGGAACAATGGCGATGCATTTACCGCGGATGACGTGGTGCGCATGTTTGGCCGCTGGTGCGATGGATCGGTTGAAGGCAATGCGATGGCATCGCGTTTCCCTGGTCTCGTGGACGAAGCAACCAAATCTTTGCGTGATGGCGCAGTCACAAAGGTTGACGATCTGACCGTCAAACTGTCGATGTCTGCCTCGGATGTGGCTGTTGTTGCAAACTTGGCAGACTATCCTGCCGCTGTTGTGCACGCATCTTATGTCGATGGAACCGAACCATCGGCAAACCCAATCGGCACTGGCCCTTATATGCCAAAAGAAATCTCCGTTGGTCAGCGCGCCATTCTGGTTCGCGCCGAGGGTCATACATGGTGGGGTGGCACAGCGCCTTTGGATGAAATCCACTATATCGACTATGGCACCGATCCATCT
>CAWUUC010000031.1:0-4578 GCA_963924905.1 uncultured Paracoccaceae bacterium | reverse complement strand
CTATAGGGGCGCAAAATGGACGACCAGGCGCAGGTAACTTTGGGGGATGGGACGGCTTTTGCCGTGCCATCAGGCCAAATTGTGGCCTTGCAAGATATTATCTGGAACAGCCAAGGTCCCGACGGGCCCGTGGCGCGGTTTCGGTTTATCGCGTCTGACATCGCCCGCGAGGGCGGCAGTATAGATGCCGAAACCGCAGGGCAGGATATGTTGCATCTGTGCCAAACCATCGTCTTGGCGAAAATGACCGAACATAGCCGATTGGCCCAAGCTGTGGTCATCTCGATGGCCGATCGTTCTATGGTTTTTGGCGAAGCTAATCCTGATGCCACCCAATATTTCGAATCTTTTCGGATTGAAGGCGATATATGTATTGGGGAATTATTTTGACCCTACGACATATAGCGCCCAGATCGCAAAGTCATGCAAACCGCATTTTTTCTTTTGATTTTGATATGTTCTGTGGCATTCTAAGTTTAGGCCGAACCCAAGCGGCCGGTTTCTCGCATCAGAAAGTGGCATCAAGCACATTTTCAATAATAAAAACGACCAAGGTAATACGAGCATTCTGTTTTGACATCTTAACTTTCGCGGCGTGGCCTAGGCCACTGTTTGGACGGGGTTTGCAGACGCCAATCGACGCACAGTTTTTCTGTGCCGCGCAATTTGTTAAGAAATTTGGGCGGACGCAAAAGGCAGAACTGGTCGCGTCCGCCCTTTTTCATGTCTTGCACTTGGGTCGGCGCGTTCTTTGCGGTATCAGCGGTTCTTTACTGACTGCGCGGATATGTCGGACGGCCGATACTTTGGCGACACGACCTGTCTGCCCTATGATCCAAAAGGTGCGGATATGCTAAAACATCGCGGCTTTCCTGGGCGACTTCCAGGCAGCGACTTTCAATTCGTCATTCGTCGTGCCAACAAAAAAACCGGCCCAACCAAATTGACGATGCGCGAAAGGTATAAGGATCGAAAATTGGCCGATCGTCAGGCTGATGTCGGCTTTATGGCGGCGCTATGGGCGCATTTTGGCGAAGAACCCTTTGAGCGTGGCAATCTGGACGCGGGGCGGCTGTCATGGCTTTTGGGGCGCGAAGTTGTTCCCGCCGAAGATCCGTTCGATCTAACATCTTATGACGCAATGATGCGAATTGACGTCAAACGGGCAGCGGTGTCATTCCCCGAAGTTTTCGCGGATGATGCCGAACCAATGCAATTTGATGATGATTGGGAAGATGAGGATTGATGACATCTGACCCCTGCAATTTTTTGCAAGACGTGGTGCTGCAGGAAAGCGGCAACACCTCAGTCTCTGTGGGGGCGCCCGCGCTGGGCCAAATTGATGATAGATCTTTTGCAGCCATAGCCCGCAACGGGTTATTTTGGCCCTTTTGTCTTGTCCTCAACTTTTCCAAGGTTTTGGCACATTTGAACAGCGGACAAAAAAAATCTTCCCATGGCTTTGTCATTGTTGTAAAATCCAACATAATAACAACAAAACGACGAGGCATATCATGCGGAAATTTATTGCAGTCACCCTTTTGGTCCTGCCACTTTCAGGCTGTTTGGATAATGATATTCAGCGCGGCTTGGTCGGCGCTGGCGCTGGCGCAGCTTTGGCTGGGATCACGGGCGGCAGTTATGGCGCAGGGGCGGTTCTGGGCGGCTTGTTCGGCACAGTTTGTGACGACGTCAACGTCTGCGGCAAACGCTACTAAAATCAACCCAGCCTTCGGGCGAAATCTATCCATAAGGCCAAACGGGTATTCTGCCCGTTTGGCCTTTTTGCATGTCAATCATGGGCCTTGGCCCGCCCATGGCCAAGTTTAAGGAGCCCCAATGTTCAAGAAAATTCTTATCGCCAATCGGGGTGAAATCGCCTGCCGCGTGATAAAAACGGCGCGCAAAATGGGGATCAAAACGGTTGCAGTCTATTCGGATGCGGATAGAAATGCCTTGCATGTCAAAATGGCAGATGAGGCGGTCCATATTGGCCCAAGTCCCGCCGCCCAAAGCTATATCGTGATTGAAAAAATCATGGCGGCCATTAAAGAAACAGGCGCCGAAGCAGTTCATCCCGGCTATGGGTTCTTGTCAGAAAACATGAATTTCGCCGCCGCACTTGAGGCGGCAGGGATCGCCTTTATTGGCCCGCCATCCCCTGCGATTGAGGCGATGGGCGATAAAATAACCTCTAAGAAATTGGCGATGGAGGCGGGCGTTTCCACCGTGCCAGGCCATATGGGGCTGATTTTGGACGCCGCCGAAGCGGTCCGGATCGCCAATCAGATCGGATATCCTGTGATGATTAAGGCCTCTGCGGGGGGGGGCGGAAAGGGAATGCGGATCGCGTGGAATGACGCAGAGGCGATCGAGGGTTTTCAATCTTCAAAAAATGAGGCTGCAGCCAGTTTCGGGGACGATCGCATTTTCATCGAAAAATTTGTGACCCAACCGCGTCATATCGAAATTCAGGTCCTCGCCGACCAGCATGGCAATACTGTTTATTTGCACGAACGTGAATGTTCGATCCAACGTCGCAATCAAAAAGTCATCGAAGAGGCGCCTTCGCCCTTTTTGGATCCTGAAACGCGCAAATCTATGGGCGAGCAAGCCTGCGCTTTGGCCCGCGCGGTTGGCTACACCTCGGCGGGAACGGTCGAATTCATCGTCGATGGCGCACGCAATTTTTACTTTTTGGAAATGAACACGCGCCTTCAGGTCGAACATCCTGTGACTGAACTGATCACGGGGGTCGATTTGGTCGAACAAATGATCCGTGTGGCGGCAGGCGAAGCCTTGCCTTTTGCGCAATCAGATTTGAAAATCAATGGCTGGGCCATGGAAAGTCGGCTTTACGCCGAAGATCCCTATCGCAATTTCTTGCCCTCTATTGGCCGTCTGACGCGCTATCGCCCCCCAGTCGAAGGTCTAACCCAAACAGGCGGGATCGTTCGTAATGATACTGGTGTCTTTGAGGGCGGCGAGATTTCGATGTTTTACGATCCGATGATTGCCAAACTTTGCACTTGGGGCCCAACGCGCCAAGATGCGATTGCTGAAATGCGGATCGCGCTTGATTCATTTGAGGTCGAAGGGATCGGCCATAATTTGCCATTTTGTGCGGCTGTCATGGATCATCCGCGCTTTGCATCGGGCAATATCACAACGGCCTTTATTGCCGAAGAATATCCCGAGGGTTTCCAAGGTGTGACCCTAGAGCCAGATATCTTGGCCCGTGTCGCAGCCAGCGCCGCTGCAATGAACCGTGTGTCAGAAATCCGCCGTACCAAAATCAGCGGGACGATGGACAATCACGAACGTCGCGTCGGTGATGATTGGAGTGTCACCCTGCAAGGCACAGAGCATAGCGTCAAAGTCGCGGCGGATTCCGCCGGGTCAAGCGTTCATTTTGCCGATGGTCGGGTGTTGCGTGTCACCTCTGACTGGACCCCGGGCCAGCCCTTGGCGCACCTTTTGGTGGATGGGACACCTTTGGTGATCAAGGTTGCCAAAATTTCAGGTGGCTTTCGTATCCGTCTGCGCGGCGCGGATCTCAAATGCCATGTCCGCACCCCTCGACAAGCTGAACTTGCAAAATTGATGTTGGAAAAAATCCCAGCGGACACGTCAAAGTTCCTGCTTTGCCCAATGCCTGGCCTTTTGGCCAAAGTCTTGGTGCAGATCGGCGATGAGATCCAGGAAGGTCAGTCCCTTGCGACAGTTGAGGCCATGAAAATGGAAAACATCCTCAAGGCTGAACGCAAAGGCGTTGTGAAATCTATTTCCGCGACAGCAGGATCCAGCTTGAAAGTTGACGAAATCATTATGGAATTTGAATAGGTTTCTTCTCTTTGCAAATATCCCACAGGGGGTCTGGGGGGTGTGAAACCCCCCAGCGTCAAATCAAAGGACCAATCCATGATGGATCATGACAATTGAAACAGTTTTACCGACCTGCAGGCGCGCGCTCTAGCATTTCGATACGGCGCGACGGGAACTTATCAATGCTGCGGGTGATTTCGCGCGTGCTCCAAGGTCTTGGCTTACGCAATGTGTTGGATCCATCCTTATCCATAATCATCAGCGAAAACCCACTGGGGCGCAGTTTTAGACGGATTTCAGATGGCGGCACTGGGGCCGTGTCGGTCAGCAAAATGACATCCCTATCGACCAGATCATCGGTGTTTTCGGCCAGCAACTCCATCTGGCGAATATAGGCGGGATCATTTGGATTATCGGCGAAAACAACGACGATCCGCTTAAGATAAAACAGATCTGCCAGCGCAACATCGTTGGCCGAAACGGGGGCAAAAGGCATCTGCGCCCAGACGGGTGATGACACAACGCCCACAAGGGCAAGTACGATGGATTTCATAAGGTTGCTCATGCCCCCTATATAGGGCTGATGCAAACCTAAACCAAGCAGGTCAGGTCTATCTTGACCAAGGAAGGGTAAGATGACGAATAAAATTGCAGCATGGCAGGCTTTGGCCACAAAAGAGTTGAAAGGCGCATCGCCTGAAACGCTGAACTGGCACACCTTAGAAGGGATCACGGTCAAGCCCCTCTACACTG
>CAWUUC010000030.1:0-3688 GCA_963924905.1 uncultured Paracoccaceae bacterium | reverse complement strand
GCTGGATAAAAGTTGGGGGCAACGTCACTCTGATACAACGCCCGATCGGCTGAAGGCGAAGTAAGGAATATCAAGATGGCAAATCTAAACTTTAAGCAGCTTTCAAATGAGTTGTCGGGCACGCAAAGTTTTTCAAACTCTGCCATTCTGGTGACGATCTTTACACTAATTGTAACTTTTTTGGTGTGGTCATCCATTGCCGAGTTGGACAATGTTACGCGCGGTGAGGGAAAAATTGTCTCGTCTGTCCAAAACCAGTTGGTTCAGGCGGCAGAGGGTGGTGTCATTTTGCGCCGCTATGTTTCTGAGAACACCGAAGTTAAAAAGGCAATATGCTGTTTGAAATCGACCCTGTCGACTCGGCGAGTGAGTTGAATAGGCTCGTTGAACGGCGCGCGACCTTTGAGCTGAAACAAGCGCGCTTGCGCGCCGAAATTGAAGGCGGTGAATTCACCCCGAGCGATGAAGACCGTGCGGGCAGCCCGACAGTCGCATCGACCGAAGAAAACCTCTTTGTCGCGCGAAAAACGGAATTGGCTGGGTCGCTTGATGTCCTTGAGCAACAACGAAATCAACGAATTCAAGATCAAAAAGGTGCCGAGGCTCAACGCAGCAGTGCCCAAAGAAGAACTGCCCTTATCGACAAAGAAATCGCGATCATCGAACCGCTGGTCAAACAAAAAATTGCACCAGAAACAAGGCTTTTCGAATTACAGCGTGAATTAGAAACTGCGCGCGGACAACTTGAAGCTGCCGATGTTGCAATCAATCAGGCAGAAGCTGGGATTGCAGCAGTTGAAAGTGAAATTTCCAATCGTAAAGAGGCATATGTCCTGCGAGCGATGGATGAGCTGAGTACGGTTGTCGCCTCAATTTCAGAGCTAGATGAGGCGCTTCCACTGATGAAAGAACGTGTCAGTCGCACTGTTATTAGGGCTCCGATGGATGGTGTCATCTACCGTCTGAATTATCGGACTCCCGGTGGCTATGTGAAAACTGGCGATGTTGTTTTGGAACTTGTGCCCACCGGCGAAGACCTGATGATTGCGGCAGAAATTGCGCCCAAAGATATCTCGAATATCCAGCCGGGCGATGACGTACGCATCAGATTATCAGCCTATGATTCATCGAAATATGGTTCGGCCCAAGGGCGCGTCTCGCGCATTAGTGCTGACGCAACGTTGAACGATCGCAGCGGTGTCAGTTCGTATCAAGTAGATATTTTGATCGAAGACAATCTAAACGGCAGCATCACCTTAAATGATGGGACAGTTGTGACCTTAAAGCCTGGCATGACCGCGACGGTCGATGTCTTGTCGGGCAAACGCACGGTCTTGGCATATTTTTGGCAGCCAATTTCCAAGGTCAAAGAGCTTGCGTTGCGGGATTGATTTGGGGCGCGCAAATCAAGGATTTTGACCCACATAACACTCTGATCATGTCACCTTTGCGCGGGTTCGGTATTCTGGGCGATCCCAAAGGCGATTTTTCATAATATCTGCTATGATTTTGACGGCGCGTGCGACGTCTTTTGCGTCAATAAATAGGGGGGTGAAGCCGCAGCGGATGATATCGGGGGCGCGAAAGTCGCCAATCACACCTTGCGCGATCATCGCTTGCATGATGGCATAGGCCTCAGGATGGCGAAACGAGACTTGACTGCCGCGCAGGTCATGCGCGCGAGGGGTGGCCAGGATCAGGTCAGGACAGGCCTCTTCGACCCCTTGGATATATTGATCCATCAAGGCAAGAGATGTCTGACGCAAGGCCGCCAGATCGACTTGTTCCCAAATCCCAATTGCTGCCTCTAGGGCCGCCAGTTGCAAAATTGGCGGTGTGCCAACGCGCATCCGCTCAATCCCAGTGCCTGCGTGGTAATTTAGGTCAAAGGCAAAGGGCGCTTGATGCCCCAGCCAGCCTGATAGGGCGGGGTTGACCTTGGCGATATGGCGGGGGGCGACATAGATAAAGGCGGGACCACCTGGGCCAGCGTTCAGATATTTATAGGTGCATCCGACCGCAAAATCAGCCTTGCAGGCCCCAAGTTCCACCTGAAACGCTCCTGCCGAATGCGCCAAATCCCAAATCGTCAATGCGCCCATCGCATGGGCGCGGGCTGTTATTTCCGCCATATTATGGCGCCGCCCCGTGCGGTAATCGACTTCGGTGATTAAGGTGACGGCGATGGTTTCATCTAGGGCGTCCAAGACCTGTTCAGGTTCGACGGTTTTTAGGATATATTCTGGACCTAACACGCGACAAAGACCCTCGGCCATGTAGAGATCCGATGGAAAATTGCCCGTATCGGACAAGATCACCCGACGATCTGGGTTCAAATCCAAGGCGGCTGCCAGCGCTTGATAGACCTTGATCGACAATGTGTCGCCCAAGACGACATGACCCCGTTCTGCCCCGATCAAGGGGGCAATCCTGTCGCCCAAAGCGGTGGGTTGATCCATCCAGCCCGCTTTGTTCCAGCCTGTAATCAGCATCTCGCCCCATTCGTCGGTCACGGTTTTGGCGACACGTGCGGCGGCGGACTTTGGCAGCGGACCCAGCGAGTTGCCGTCCAAATAGATCACGTCCTTGGGCAGGTGGAACATCTTTTTGGTTGCGCTGAAATCGGTCATAGTCCGCCTCACGTTCACTTTGGGTTGGCCCGTAGATTGCCGATCTGCGGGTCCAGCGCAATGGCTTTGCGATTGGATTTTACTTTGACCGCTTTTGGGATTGAGATCGCGCTGGTATCTGTCATAAAAAGACGTTTTATAGTGCATGAAGGCCGTATTTTGGCCAATACGGCCTGTGCGATGGCGCGGTATGGCGGGATGATGGCCGCCGCTGGATTGAGGATAGCCCTGAACTTGGGGCAAAAAGGGTGGAGAGAACGTGAAAATAGGCGCTTTAACAGAGGTCTTCGCGGGTGAAAACCGCGTGGCGATGACGCTAGATTCGGCGGTGCAAATCGCCAAACTGGGACATACATGTATCATTCAAGCAGGTGCTGGCGAAAAGGCAGGGTTTTCGGACGCGGCCTATCAGGCGGCTGGGGTCGAGGTTCTAAAGACGGCCAAGGCTGTGATGGCGGCGGCAGATATTCTGGTCAAGGTCCGCGGGCCTGAACCCGCCGAGGCTAAGGCACTGAAAAAAGATCAAACTTTGATCAGTATGTTTTGGCCCGCCCAAAACCCAGAGCTGTTGGAAATCGCCAAAACAGCAGGCGCAACCATTGTTGCAATGGATATGGTGCCACGCATCAGTCGGGCCCAAAAGATGGACGCACTGTCGTCTATGGCCAATATTGCAGGCTATCGGTCTGTGATCGAGGCGGGGGCCAATTTTGGCCGATTTTTCACAGGCCAAGTGACGGCAGCGGGCAAGGTTCCGCCTGCAAAGGTCTTGATCGTGGGGGCGGGTGTTGCGGGTCTGGCTGCGATCGGCACCGCGACCAGCCTTGGTGCGATTGTCTATGCCTTTGATGTGCGCCCCGAAGTGGCCGAACAGATCGAATCAATGGGCGCAGAATTTGTCTATTTGGATTTTGCCGAGGCCCAAGATGGCGCGGCAACAGGGGGCTATGCGGCCCCCTCGAGCCCCGAGTTCCGCGAGGCGCAATTGGCCAAGTTCCGCGAATTGGCCCCAGATATGGATATTGTGATTACCACAGCCTTGATCCCGGGACGGCCTG
>CAWUUC010000029.1:0-9222 GCA_963924905.1 uncultured Paracoccaceae bacterium | reverse complement strand
TCGGCACGATCGCGCGATAGGTCCGAGCGGCGAATGAACGATTTTGCACCGTTATATTCAACCTCGATCCCGCCTTCTTCGATGGCCGAGACCACGACATTGATCAGACCGCCACGCTTAACGCCGTCCACAGCATCCGAGAAGCTGTCTTCGCCCAAGGCTTTGATTGACAGCGAAATACGCTCTTTCTCAACATCGACTTCGGTCACAGCGGCAGTCACCGTGTCACCTTTGCGATAGTTTTGAATGACGTCTTCGCCACGGCCTTCCCATGACAGATCCGACAGGTGAACCATGCCGTCGATGTCATTGTCCAAGCCGACAAACAGACCGAATTCGGTGATGTTCTTGACTTCGCCTTCGATCTGGCTGCCAACGGGATGGGTTTCTGCAAACACTTCCCATGGGTTGCGCTGCGTTTGTTTCAGACCCAAAGAAACGCGACGCTTGACGCTGTCGATTTCCAAAACCATGACGTCAACCTCTTGGCTGGTCGAGACGATCTTGCCGGGGTGTACGTTCTTTTTGGTCCAAGACATTTCCGAGACGTGAACCAGACCTTCAACGCCGGCTTCCAGCTCAACAAATGCGCCGTAATCGGTGATGTTGGTGACACGGCCCTTGTGCAGCGTGCCCAGAGCATACAGCTTTTCAACGGCATCCCATGGATCGGACTGCAACTGCTTCATGCCAAGGCTGATGCGGTGGGTGTCTTTGTTGATCTTGATGACCTGAACCTTGACGGTTTCGCCGATCGTCAGGATTTCCGATGGGTGATTGACGCGGCGCCATGCCATGTCGGTCACGTGCAACAGACCGTCGACGCCGCCCAAATCAACGAATGCACCGTATTCGGTGATATTCTTGACCACGCCATCCACGGTTTGACCTTCGGTCAGGTTGCCGATCACTTCTGCGCGCTGTTCGGCGCGGCTTTCTTCCAAGATCGCACGACGCGAGACAACGATATTGCCGCGACGACGGTCCATTTTCAAAATAATGAATGGCTGTTTCATACCCATCAAGGGGCCAGCATCGCGCACGGGGCGCACATCCACTTGGCTGCCAGGCAAGAAGGCCACTGCACCGCCCAGATCGACGGTAAAGCCACCTTTGACACGGCCAAAGATTGCGCCATCGACGCGGGTTTCGGCGGCATGTGCCTGTTCCAGGCGATCCCAAGCTTCTTCGCGGCGTGCTTTCTCGCGCGAAATCTGGGCTTCACCGCGCGCGTTTTCGACGCGGTCCAAGAACACCTCGACGATGTCACCAACGGCAATGGTTGGTGCTTCGCCTGGGTTTGCAAATTCTTTAATGTCGATACGGCCTTCCATTTTATAGCCGACATCGATGATGGCCTGACCGCTTTCAATTGCGATCACTTTGCCTTTAACAACTGTGCCCTCTTCGGGCGTATCGATTTCAAAGCTTTCCTTCAAAAGGGCTTCGAATTCTTCCATAGCGTTCTTCGTCATATAGTTTGGTCCTTTTCACATTTTATACTGGCCGCGCGGTTGGCTCCGCTGGTCTTTAATGTCAAAACAGGGCGCAAGCCTGTGCCTGTCCCTATTGGCGCTGTCCTTAGGGGGAATCACTTGGATTTGCAAGGGATGGTTCGGGGCAGGTGGGTGTTTGCCGCCGTCGGTTTTGCGCGGATCCTATCCCTGAGCAAATCCCATACCCAAAGCACGACTGTCCCCCCGCCACAGGACTGACGAAAACTCCACACAGGATGGACGATGCTCGGGACGGCATTTTGCCGCCCCATTGGCCTTTAGATCCGCAATCCCGTTTTTGCGTCAAAGATATGGACCAATTCGGGTTTGATCGCAAAGCTGATATTGTCCCCTTTTGCCACGGTTGGGGGCTTTTCGGTCTTGGCAATAAACTCTACCCCCGTGGCCGTGATCAAATGGACCAAGGCATATTCCCCAAGGTTTTCCACCAGTTCCAGCCGTCCCATCACAACCCCTTGGCCCTGCGCGGCAGGTGTCAGATGTTCAGGCCGCATCCCCAGCGATTGATCTGTCACCAAGCTGCGTCCCAAATGCGTTGCCGCATGGTCGGTCAGGTCTTTGGGCGCAAAGAAGTTCATCTTTGGGCTGCCAATAAACTGCGCCACAAAGGCATTCGAAGGGCGTTCATAAAGATCAATCGGCGTCCCAACCTGTTCAATCCGCCCCGCGCGCAACACGACGATTTTGTCGGCCAGAGTCATCGCCTCTACTTGGTCATGGGTCACATAAATCATGGTCGTTTTTAGACGTTCATGCAGGCGGGCGATTTCCAACCGTGTTTGAACGCGCAAGGCCGCATCAAGGTTTGACAAGGGTTCATCAAACAAAAACACCCGTGGATCGCGCACGATGGCGCGGCCGATGGCGACGCGCTGGCGTTGACCGCCCGACAGGTTGCGCGGGCTGCGATCCAGATAATCGGTGATCTGCAAAATCTCTGCCGCCGCTTTGACGCGGCGGTCAATCTCGGCGGGGGCGGTTTTGGCCTGTTTCAGACCAAAGGCCATGTTTTTATAAACGCTCATATGTGGGTAAAGTGCATAGTTTTGAAACACCATCGCCACCCCGCGTTTTGAGGCGGCAACGTCGTTAACCACATCAGCGCCAATGGCCACTGTGCCGTCAGATATTTCCTCTAGCCCCGCAATCATCCGCAAAAGGGTTGACTTGCCGCAGCCTGACGGTCCAACAAAGACAACAAATTCACCATCATTAATATCTAAATCAACGCCGTGCATGACATCCACGGCCCCGTAATTTTTACGCACATTGCGCAGAGTTAGACTGGCCATTTTGCCTCCATTTCAGAAATTTCGCGCCGTAATGTTGTGGCAAAGATAGGATAGGTTTGTGGCAGATCGCCCCAAAGACGCGGGCTTGTGACAAACTCATCTGTCCCCAAAAGCGCCAGCAACGCCTCCCAACTGGGTTCTAAATAGTCAAACGGGATCTTGCCCGCTGCGACTTGGCGCGCAAAGACATACCAACTGGCGATGCTGCGGATTGTAAAGACGGGGGTTATGTTTTGGGCCAGACAGCCCGCCAATGTGGGGCGGATAAAGGTTGGAAATTTGGCCATCCCATCAGCGGAAATGCGCGCCACCGTATCGCCAATCGCCTGATTGCCAAAGCGTCGGATGATATCGGCCAGATAATCTTCTTTGGAAAAGGGCAGCTCGAGCGTCAGGGCAGGCAGCACCTCGGCTGTTTCAAACCCTTGGAAATGGGCGGCCAGATGTGGCACGCGCATGGCC
This sequence comes from uncultured Paracoccaceae bacterium, assembly GCA_963924905.1. Taxonomy (GTDB): domain Bacteria; phylum Pseudomonadota; class Alphaproteobacteria; order Rhodobacterales; family Rhodobacteraceae; genus Cypionkella. The sequence goes on along the minus strand of CAWUUC010000029.1, from coordinate 5,951 downwards.
GCGTCAAAGGTAATCACACCTTCTAGAGCGGCCAGATAGACAAGGGCTGTATGTCCGCCGTTCAAAACACGGATCTTTGTTTCCTCATAGGGGTCAACATCTGCGGTCACAGTCACGCCCACTTTTACTAGATCGGGCATGTCTGCGGCAGATTTGTCTTGCAGCACCCATTGAATGAAATCTTCGGCCATAATGGGGGCGGTAACTGGGCTGCCGATGAGGGCCGTCATCTCTGCCGCAAGGCTGGCAGGACTGCGCGGGGTAATACGGTCCACCATCGAGCAGGGAAAGGCCACATGCGCCCCCGCCCAACTGGCCAGATCATCGTCCCCGCAGGCCTGTAGATAGGCGATCAAATTGCGGCCCAGCATCTTGCCGTTTTGGCGGATGTTATCGCAGCAGGCGATGGTAATCGGCGCGCCTGTTGTGGCCATGCGCTGCGCCAAGGCGGCCCGCAGATAGCCATAGACGCTGTGGGCGGGGTCCCCGTTCACCTCAGACTGAATCATGGGATCGGCCAGATTAAGCGCACCCACCTGATCCGTATAATAGCCGCTTTCCGTGACGGTGATCGTGACCAGATGGACAGATGCTTGCGATAACAGCGCCTCGGCGGCTGTGCGGTCGGCCGACCAATCGGCAAAATGGATATGGCTGCGGACGCGGCGCAGGGCCACTTCGCCTGCGGCCGAGATGGATTTTAGAAAATAACCGTCATGGCTGGCGATATCTTGGCTGGCGGCAGTCATATTAGCGGATTCAGATGCGCGCAGATTAACCGCCGCAATGCCCCAGCGCATATCACCCGTGGCGTCCATATAATCATCCAAATAGACAGCCTGATGGGCGCGGTGAAACGCCCCAAAGCCCACGTGGACGACACCGATTTTGCACGCCTGTCGGTCATAGCGCGTGGCATAGATCGGGGGCAGGGGGGCGGTATTCATTGCATATACTCCGATATTGGCAGCAGGTCTTTGCGGGCAGTGTCGCGATAGGCTGACGGTGTCATGCCCTTATGTTTTAGAAAGTGGCGATTGAAATTGGCCAAGCTGTTAAACCCCGCCTCTTGGGCAATGGTGATGATTTGTGCATCACTGGCATATAGCAACGAACAGGCATGGCCGATGCGGATCAAGTTCAAAAATTCGACAAACCCATGGCCCGTTGCGGCCTGAAAATTGCGGCTAAAGGTGACTTCGGTCATCCCTGCCATTTTGGAAGCGGCCGCAACAGAAAGGGTATCGTCGAAATGTTTGGTCACGTGATCGACAACTTGGGCGATGCGTGCGTGTTTGCTGCCGCCCTCGGGTTGGATCAGTTTCACAACCGACAACGTCTTTTTTTCGGCGTGTTCATTCAGCCGTACTAAAAATCTGACAAATGCCAAAATCCGTTCTGCCCCGCGATTGTCGCGGATCGACTCCATATGCCCCCGCGCAAAAGTTGGGTTAAAACCTTGGAACAAGATGCCAGATTGTGCGAGTTTCAGCATTTTAAGAACTTGGGAAAACTCGGGGAAACCTTCGGCCAGTTTTTCAACACTGTCATGGCTGAATTGCACCAACATATCGCGGGTCGCCACTGGCGTTGACCACACCTGATCGGTGATCCAGTTATGCGGCAGATTTGGACCTGTCATAAACAGATCGCCTGCCGCAAAATCCCCTATGTAATCACCGATAAAGGCGCGGCCACGGGTTTCGACAATCAGGTGTAATTCATATTCTTCATGGGCGTGCCAACGGCACAATTCATTGGGCCAGCCATGCTGCAAATAGCGGATGGATCGCGTGCTGCGATCGACCTTTTCTATTTCTGGTTCAATGATTGACATGGGTTACCTAAGTACATTCCCGCCATCGACGCCGATGGTTTGCGCCGTCATATAAGCCGATTGATCGGACGCTAAAAACACCGCCGCACGGGCCACATCAGCAGGTGCGCCCATATGGCCCAAGGGTACGGCCTCGCCCACCTCGCGTTTCTTTTGACCGATCGCCTTTCCCTCAAACTTGGCAAAAAGCGCGTCCACTGTGGCCCACATCGGGGTATCAATCACCCCAGGGCTTATCGCATTAACGCGCACTTTATGCGGCGCCAGCGCAAGGGCGGCGGACTGAGTATAGCTGATCACGGCTGCCTTGGTCGCGCAGTAATGGGCAACCAGTGCCTCACCGCGGTGGCCTGCTTGGGATGCCATGTTGATGATCGAGCCCTGTTGACCGTTCGCCACCATGGATTTCGCACAGGCCTGCATCACTGCATAAAAAGCGCGCACATTGACGCCAAACAGTAAATCCAGTTGCGCCAAATCACCCGAATCCAAAACGCTGCCCATCGCGAAAATAGCGGCATTGTTGAACAAAATATCGGGTTTAATTTCTGCAATCCATTCACCACAAGCTGCCAGATCGCCGTTATCCAACAGATTAAACCGACGATAGGTCGCGGGTCCGTCAAAATCATCGGCAATATCGGTGGCATAGACAGTCGCGCCAAGGGCTGCAAAATGCGCCACAGTGCTGCCCCCAATCCCGCCAGATGCCCCCGTCACAAAGGCCACTTTTCCCGTCAAATCAGTAGGTGCAGCGTTCAACGTCATTTCACAGCTCCGAATGTTAGGCCTTGGACCAGTTGCTTTTGACAAAACCAGCCTAAGATGATGATGGGCGCCACCGCCGCCGTTGATACGGCAGACAGACGGCCAAAGAACAGTCCTTCGGGGGCGCGGTTGCCCTCAATCAGTTTAGATAAGGTGGCGGCGTCGATTGTGGTTAGTCGCACGGTCCAATAGGCCTCGTTCCAGCAAAAAATAAAGGTCAGCAGCGCCGTAGAGGCTATGCCCCCCCAAGCCAAGGGAATCAAAATATCTTTGATTTCCCCCCAAGTGCTGACACCGTCCATCTTGCCCGCCTCGATGATTTCTTTGGGGATTTCTTTGAAATAGGTGAAAAGCATCCAAATCACGATGGGCAAATTGATCAGGCACAACACCACGATGACCAAAAAATGCGTGTCAAACACGCCCAAGATATTCTTGGTCAAAAATGTCATCGGATACAGCACCGCCGCTGCAGGCAACATCTTGGTTGACAGCATCCAGACCAGAATATCCTTGGTGCGTCTGCTGGGATCAAAGGCCATCGCATAGGCTGCAGGCACACCCACGATCAGCGCCAAGGCGGTGGCAAAGGTCGAAGTGATCACCGAATTCGTTGCAAAACGCCAATAGTCATAATCGCGCGCCATATTGACATAGTTTTCCAAGGTTGGGGTAAATGTCAGCAAAAATTCAGGCTTTACCGCATCAGCGTCTGTCTTAAAGCTGGTAAATACCATCCAAAAGATCGGGAAAAAAAAGATGATCGCCACGGCCCATGCCAAGACGGGCCAGATAAGATTTCCAAGCCGCGTGGTGTCGGTCACAGTTGCCATTGTCCTACCCCTAATCCATCAAACTTTTGCCAATCATGCGCAGCAAAAAAATTGCGACGATATTGGCCAGAATAACCGCAAAAATCCCTGTTGCACTGGCCGCCCCGATATTGTTCGCGGCAAACTCTCCAATCAGATAGGGCAGGTTTTTATTCCCATTGCCACGGCTGACGATTTCAATCTCGGCATAAAGCGACAGATGGAAAATAGACTGGATCATCACCACAATCGCAATGGGACGCGCCAGATGTGGGACGGTCAGATTGATGAACTTTGACCAAGCGTTGGCCCCGTCCAAAGTTGCTGCTTCTTTTTGAGATTCGTCTTCGGATTGCAGCGAGGTCATAAAGATCAGGACGGCGAACGGCGTCCATTGCCAAGTGACCATCATAATGACCGCATAAGAAGATGTTTGGGTGGCGCGAAAACTGATCGGTTCAAGCTGCGGCCACATCGAAAAGAAATGCCCTAAAACAGGAAAATCGCGCAGTCCATCAAGGATTGCATTGATACCACCCACCGCCAGACCCTGCAGCCCCAAAACAGGGTCAAGGATCATATTGATCCACAGTACCGCATTAACTGCAGGCATCACGAAAAACGGCGAAATCAGCAAAACCCTGACAATGCCACGTCCCGGAAAGGACCGATTGATCAAAACCGCAATTGCAAGGCCCAAAATCACCGTCAGAATAAGAATGCTGCAGACGATAAACAGGCTATTTTGGATGGCAAACCAAAAATCCTTGGCGTCCAAAACATAGGCATAATTGCCCAAGCCCCGCCAGTTGCTAAGGCTGGGGGTCATCCATTCCGGCCGAGTTGTGCTGTTAAGAACATAGCGGATGAACGAAAAATACAGTGTCATGCTGAGAGGGACAATCATCCAGACCAACAACAGAGCGACCGACGGGGCCTGCAATAATCTGGGGAGCAATCTTTTGGACATAGCTCTGATACCCTTGCACTGATGAGAGGTTATACGGTGGAATGATTGTCATATCTGCACAGCTTTGGTCAAACCCTTGGTGGGGATAACCTGTGACAAGGTGCTGATAATAATGGCCCGACGCATTACCGTCGGGCCACCGTTTTACCCCTTGGGAGGGTTAGTAATAGCCAGCCTCGGACATGATCTTGTCCGCCGCTGATTGCGCTGCGGCCAAGGCCTCATCCACGGTTTTTGCACCCGACAAAGCGGCTGCGATTTCTTGTGCCACGGCACCCCCAACTTCGGGGAATTCGGGGATTGCGGCGAATTGCACACCTACATAAGGCTTGATGTCGGTGGCCTCGGGTGCTGCGGATTCAATGGCTGCCATCTCAGCGGCGGCAAAGGGGGCCGCAGCTTGGAATTCAGGATAGGCATAGGTTGATGCGCGCGTCCCCGTTGGAACCGAACCCCAGCCAAAATCTGGGTGATTGGCGACAGCCAAGATATACTCTTTCGAGGTAGCCCATTCGATAAAGTCTTTTGCAGCCTGTGTATTTGGCGAACCTGCCGGCACAGCCATTGCCCATGCCCACAGCCAATTCGCGCCCACAGGGTTGCCCGCATTTGGCGATTGTGCATAGGCCACGCCGGGCACCGTCAAGAAGGAAGCTGCGATTGTGGCGTCAATCCACATGCCGCATTTGCCTTCGTTATAAAGGGCCAAGATTTCGTTGAACGAATTGCCTTCCGAACCGGGGGGACCATAGGTGCCCAACAGATCAACATAGAAATTGATCGCGGCTTTCCATTCCGCAGATTCCAAAACAGGATGCATATCCTTGTCGAACCAAGCCCCACCGAACGAGTTGACCATGGTCGTCACGAACGCCATGTTATCGCCCCAGCCTGGCTTGCCGCGCAGACAAGCGCCGTAAACGCCAGCATCAGGATTGTGCATCGCAGCGGCCGCCGCCTTGATATTATCCCAGCTGTCGTTGTCCGCAATCGTCACGCCTGCCGCATCGGCCAAATCCTTTCGGTACATGACCATCGAGGATTCGCCATAAAAAGGCGCAGCATAAAGTGTGCCGTCCGCGGACAGACCGTTACGCATCGCAGGCAGCATATCGGCAACATCATAGTCTGCGCCAAATTCCAATGGTTCAATCCAGCCAGCTTTGCCCCAAATCGGGGCTTCTTGCATGCCGATATTGATGATGTCGTATTGGCCGCCACCGGTTGCGGTGTCCGAGGTGACCTGCTCCCGCAGAACGCCTTCTTCAAGTGAGACCCAGTTCAACTTAACGCCCGTTTTTTCGGTATAAGCTTCAGCGACCTTTTGCATGTTGATCATGTGGCCGTTGTTGACGATGGCAATGGTCAACTCGCTTGCAGATTGTGCCAACGCTGCCGTTGCGCTGATCATACCAATGGTAAGGCCAAGGGCCACTTTTGTCAGTTTGTTCATGATTACCTCCCAGAAAACAAAGATGGTTTGTGCATCTATCCAATTAGATTGACGCTTTGCTGGATGTGGCGCAAATATGATTCCAGCAAAAACACATACATTTTCATCAAT
>CAWUUC010000028.1:0-3280 GCA_963924905.1 uncultured Paracoccaceae bacterium | reverse complement strand
GCTGGGGATCGTCACCCCATGATGTTGGTGGTCGCGACACGGTTTTTGTTGCCAATTGGCATGATGGTCGGCGTCTATATCTTTTTGCGCGGGCATAATTTGCCTGGTGGCGGTTTTGTAGCGGGGCTGGTCTTTTCAATCGCACTGATCTTGCAATATATCGCCTCGGGTCATGGCTGGACGGCGGCGCGAAAGCGGATCAATTACCAAACGATGATTGGCCTAGGTGTCTTGATCGCTACGGCCACCGGGCTTGGCAGCTGGGTATTTGATCGCGCCTTCCTGACATCAAACTATGCCTATATTCACCTATTCCCCCTCGAAGAATTTGAGGTGGCGACCGCTGCCCTGTTCGATTTGGGTGTGTTTTTATGCGTCTTTGGCGGGGTCATGTTGGCGCTGGCCACCATGTCGCGCTTGGCACAAAAAGGCGGCGAAGTCTCTTCCCGCCGTGCCTTTGATGTCAGGAGACGGACATAATGGAAGCCTTGGTTGCCATCCTGATTGGCGCAATGACCGCAAGCGGTATTTATCTGATGCTTAGGATGCGTAGTTTTCCGATGATTTTGGGGCTGTCGTTGCTGTCTTATGCGGTCAATGTATTTTTGTTCACCGCAGGGCGTTTGGCGCCTGGACTGCCGCCGATCATTGATAAGGCGGCGGCGGGATACACAGATCCTTTGCCACAGGCCTTGGTGCTGACTGCAATTGTGATTTCCTTTGCGATGACGGCCGTATTGGTCTTGATGGCGATTGGAAGCTTTTTGCAAACAGGTGATGATCGCAGCGACACGGATGGTGCAAAATGAACCATTTGGTGATTTCTCCGATTATTCTGCCTGCTGTGATGGCAGGGCTGACCATTTTGATTGCGCGCCGCAGCATCAGTTTGGTGCGGATTTTGGCGACAGGCACCGTCATCGGCCTTATTGCGCTGGCGCTTTATGGATTGGGACAGTCCCAGCCCATTCCTTATTTCTTGGGCAGTTGGCCCGCGCCTTTTGGTATTGTTTTGGTGATGGACCATCTGGCATCGCTCATGCTGTTACTGGTGGCCTGTCTGTCGGCGGTTGTTTTGCTTTATGCCTATTCTAGCGGTTGGGATCAGCGCGGACGGCATTTTTATGCTTTGTTCCAGTTCCAACTGATGGGCCTGAATGGTGCTTTTTTGACGGCTGACGCCTTTAACTTGTTTGTGTTTTTTGAGGTGTTGCTGATCGCCTCCTATGGTTTGATGGTGCATGGTGGCGGGGCGGAACGGATGCGCGCGGGCGTGCAGTATGTGGCCTTTAACCTTGTTGGGTCGACCTTGTTCTTGTTCGCCTTGGCGGTGATTTATAACGTCACGGGCACGCTAAATATGGCTGATATCTCTGAGAAACTGCCACTTTTGGCAGAGGGTGACGCAGGACTGGTGCGCGCCGCTGCAGTTATGTTGATGATGGTTTTCGCCGTCAAAGGGGCGCTGGTTCCATTGCAATTTTGGCTGCCTGGAACCTATTCGGTCACCTCAGGCCCAGTGGCCGCGCTATTTGCGGTCATGACAAAAGTGGGGGCCTATGCGATCATCCGATTTGGCACATTGGTGTTTCCGCCAAGTTTGGCCGTGACAGGGACGCTTTGGGGCGATCTGTTGTGGATCTCCGCTATGGCAACCATCGCCGTCGGCGCATTCGGCGTTTTATCAGCCAAGCGTTTGCAACTGACGATCAGTTTTGCAGCCATCGGATCGATGGGGGTTGTGTTCTTGGCGGTGTCAGATTTTACCCCCGCCTCCACTGCGGCGGCCCTTTATTATATTATCCACTCCACGCTTGCGACGGCCCTTTTGTTCTTGTTGGCGGATATGGTTTTGACACAGCGCAAAACGGATGACCTTGTCCAACCCGCCCCCGTTTTTGCGGGGACTGGCGTGATCGGCGCTGCCTTTATGTTGGGCGCGATCGCGATGGTGGGTTTGCCACCCTTGTCTGGTTTTGTGGCAAAATTCATGGTTCTCGATGCGCTGCGCGACAATGCCGCTTGGGCATGGAGTGCGGTTTTGCTGGGGTCACTTGTGACAATGGTTGGCTTTGCGCGGGCAGGGTCTGCGGTGTTTTGGAATGCCGATTTTGATGCACCGCGCCTGACAAAGAAAATCAACGGGATTTCGCTGATCCCAATTGGTGCGTTGATCGGGATGATTTTGGTTTTGACAATTTACGCAGGTCCAGTCAGCGATTGGATCACGTTACTTGTGCAAGATCTTTATGATCCAAGCGCCTATATCTTAGTGCAACGTCTTGTGACGGGATATTGATGATGCGTAAAATTTTCCCGCACCCGTTCCTGACTGTGACGCTGATCATCGTATGGTTGCTTTTGGCCAATCGCGTTGCGCTTGGCTCGTTGGTCATGGCGATCATCTTGGGGACACTTATTCCACTGATCACGGCATCCTATTGGCCGGGGAAACCCAGGCCAAAACACCCGTTTGGTCTGTTTTCCTATGTCATATTGGTGTTTTGGGATGTGATTGTCGCCAGTTTTCAGGTTGCAAAAATCATCGTATTTATGCCGCGCGACCAAATTCAGTCGCGCTTTATCCCCGTGCCTATTGAACTTACTGCGCCCGAAGCAATTACATTACTGGCTGGAACAATTACGATGACCCCCGGGACCCTGACGGCAGATATCTCGTCAGATGGGACGGTTTTGCTGATACATTCGCTGCACGCGCCCGACCCAGATGCCATCAGAGATGAGATCAAATCGCGCTACGAATCTAGATTGAAAAGGATATTTGGATGATCCTATCCCTTGCCATAGCCTTTGCCTTTGGATGTTTCATCTTGGCTTTGGGGATGAATGTGCTGCGTCTGTTCACAGCGCCCACAATGACAGACCGTATTTTGGTGATTGATACAATGGTGGTCAATGTCATCGCCTTGATCGTTCTATACGGGGTGCAAACATTCAGTACCATCAACTTTGAGGCATCAATGATGCTTGCCCTGACAGGCTTTGTTTCAACCGTGGCGTTTTGCAAATATCTTCTGCGTGGGAGTATCATCGAATGATCAACACCCTGATCGAGACTTTTCTGGCCGCCATTTTGGTCATGGGCGGCATTTTTGGCCTGATTGGCAGCTATGGTCTATTGCGCCTAAAAGATCCGATGCAACGTCTGCATGCGCCCACAAAGTCAACCACTTTGGGTGTTGGCGCGACATTGATCGTATCTGCTTTGGGCATACTTTGGACCACAGGCAATGTCACATGGCATGAGATATTGGTGTCG